>JABIDL010000041.1 GCA_018651745.1 Candidatus Neomarinimicrobiota bacterium
CTCACAAACACCAAACTCAATACTACTGTATAAAAAATTCTCTGTTTTATAATTATTATGTTCAACGAGTTAAATTATATTTTACAATAAATGCAGTTTTATGAAGGTTGGACCCAATATATTAAAAAATCTGTCTCCTCGACCCAAGGTGATAAGAAAATTGTTAGGCTATCTAGCAATGCTGCTGTTTTCAACATTAACTAAAACAAAAGCTAGAGGCCGACACAATCTTCCCCCAAAGGGACCCTTTATTGTTGTGGTGAACCATTTTAGTCTTATAGATGGGGCTTTTGTTGTGTATGGTTTGCTCCGACCCGGCATTTTTCTAATGGCGAGCGACCAACATGTGGATTGGTTTTATTTTTGGGCCCCATGGTTGTATGGATTAATTCCGCTGGATCGCGAACAACTCGCACCGTCAGTTATTAAACAGGCGATATCTGCCATTAAAAATGGTGAAATACTTGTTATTTTTCCTGAAGCAACTTCAAACTCAACCCAGCTTCGTCATGCAAAAAAAGGTGCAGCCTATTTATCTGCAGTAACAAAAGTTCCGGTTGTTCCCATGAGCCTAGAAGGAACAACTAACGCATGGAAAAGCATTTTCCGCGGAATTCGACCTACGATAAAAATTAGTATAGGGAAAAAATTTGGCCCGGTTAATTTGAAAAAATATGGAAAATCAAAAGACGAAGCACTTAAAAATTTTGGTGATGAAATAATGTGTAGAATTGCAGCGCTCATGCCAGAAAAACATCATGGTGTTTTTAAGGGAAACCGTCGGATAAAAGATATTCGAATAGAAAACGATCGGTGAAAGTGAATACAGTTATTTAAGTAAAAGCGCTTTTTGTGTCTCAATGTAATCACCGATCTGTAACCGTATAAAATACACGCCGCTTTGTTTTTTTGATGCATCCCAAATAATTTCATGCTCTCCATTAGCGAGCTCAGCATTCATCAAATTTTGCACCAATCGTCCACCTATATCAAAAATTTGTAAAGTTGTGTGTGACATTCCAGGCCCAATATTAAAACGGATAGTTGCTACCGGATTAAATGGATTGGGATAAACAGGCATTAATGAAAAAGATTTTGGTACATTATTCTCTTCATCAATAGATACATTATACTCCACATTTTTCAAAATCCAATTATCTGGGTCCAAAATAATATCATCAATAATGGTTCCAAAACCACCCACATGATATACTTGTGACGCCTCAAAATTATCCACCACAATATGACTATCTACATTTGTACCAGTAATGTATAAATCAATAGGCATGTGAAAATATCCAGTAGTTTGTAATTGATCAATTTGGATAAAATACCCATCCGCCGGATCAGCTGTCCAGGAAATTGCATATTCGGGATAGCCACTTCCATAAATCCATTGCTGAAAGAAATCATTCAAATCAAGACCGGAAACATCTTCAGCCACAGCTTGAAAGTCTTCAGTGGTCGCCGAAGCGTATGCCAACGAATCATTAGAAGAATAGGAATGTAAAATTTCGAAAAATGTACTATTACCCACAACATGCCGGAGCATATGAACAACCCAGCCTGCTTTATTATAAGACAACCCACCATGAAAAATATCACTCACATTTTCAGGGTTTTCTACATAAATCGTTCCCGGACCATAATAAGTATGGTTAGACATATATGTTTTATACGCTTCTTCGCCACCCGTATGTTCTTCCCAAAGTGCTTCACCATAACGAGCGAATCCTTCGTTCAACCAAATGTGATGAAAACTCGCACATGTGATTAAATCCCCCCACCATTGGTGAGCCAACTCGTGAGCAATGAGCCATTCGGAATGACCTCCCATACTCGTCAGCGTTTGATGTTCCATTCCCCCTCCCCAGCCAAAATCAGCATGTCCATATTTTTCGTTGAGAAATGGATATTCGCCATATTTTTCAGCAAATAGAGTAATCATATCTTTGGTTTTCAAATAATTGGCGTGAGAAACATTATAATTCTCGGGATAAACGTAAAAATCAATTGGCATAGAATCACCAGATACCGAAATATAATAATCCTGCCAAACGGTGTAAGGATAAATCGCCAAGGACACCAAATATGTGCAAATCGGATACGACTCTTTCCAATGATACTCTTTTCTATTGTTTGAGAGATTTGTTTCAGATACAAGTATTCCATTTGAAGCGACAATTTGATTTCCCGGAACATTGATGATGATATCAACCGAATCCGCCTTATCTGAGGGATCGTCTTTGCTGGGCCACCAGTTGCGCGCTCCGTATGGCTCAGACAGTGTCCAAACATGGTCAATACCATTATGTTCATCAAAAACAAATGATCCGAAATCTGATTCGGGCGGAGAACCGTGATAATAAACGGTTACTTGAAATTCATAACCCTCGGGAATTGTCACACCCGCTGGAATTTTAATTAGGTTATTTTCATGGACGAAATTTGTCAGATGATTGGAAAGGTAAATAGAATCAACCGTCATAGCGGTGGTAAAGTCTAATTCAATAGAATCGGGTTGTTGAAACCCAACTCCACCCCGAATTTGAACCTCTCCATAAATTTGATGAGGAAGACCAAAATCAATGTTTAATTCTATTCGATAATAAGTAACATCAAATTTTTCCTGATTTTCAGTCATTGTTGAACGATGATGAAGTAGGCGTTTGCTTGTCAGGACACGCGAGCAATAATTAGTTGATTTATCTGTCTGCGGGTAGGCATTAAAAGAAAACAATAAAAATGTGAAAAATATTCCCCGCCGCATGAATTCAATTTACTCAGATTCAGGTATATACTTCAATGGTAGGCCCTTACCAGAAAAACGTCATGGTGCTAATCAATAACGAAAGTAATCCCAATCATTTAAAAATCAGAATGCTCAATGATTTAGAGTAATAATGATCAATCCAAATAATGTTATTAATCCACCCACCGCCCACAGTAACCCAATTGGCTCTCCAAAAACAGCATAAGCAAGTCCGGATGCTATGATGGGCTCTCCAAGCGGGAAAGACGCCACGATTGTTGGTCTCATAAATTTAAGAGCATGGTTATATAGCCCGTGCCCTATCACCGTAGGAAACAATCCCAAGGCCGTAAGCCAAACAATATCAACGGGTTTGATGTTTGCAACACCATCCCCAAAAAATAATGACCCCAAAAACAGTGGAAGCGCAGCGGATAGAAACAGGGTTCTAATGTAAACAATAGATTCTGTGTTCTGTCGAATTTTTTCAGATAATAGCCACACCGCAGAAATTAACACAGATCCTATAATCGCAAATCCGATTCCAATGACATGATTGGTATTTACATTTATTTGGTTTGAAAACACAAGGGTCAAGCCTGCGAACGCACATAAAAGGCCGAAAATTATTTTTTTATTCCATTGACGTTTTAGATAAAATCGCTCCACCAATGCGGTAAATAATGGTGGAATGGTTGAAAACAAAGTAGCATTAGCAACGGTTGTTAATTTGACTGCTTGGAAAAAACAGGCAAAATGAAGCCCAAGCAAAACTCCCGTTAAAACAATCGTTCCTCTATATCCATTTTTTATAGACCCTTGTGAACGTATTCCACTATATGCCCACAAAAATCCTGCTGCAATTAGCACCCTCCAAAACGCAATAACCACCGGATTTAATTCTGGCACCATCCGTGCCAATACAGCCGCCGAACTTGTGGCAAAAAGTGCAAGGATAAGCAGTAAAATAATGTTTTTGTTCATAATGGAATTTGATGACTGTGGAACAATTAGAAACATGTAAATTATATTACTCTTATGAAGTACAAAATTCCCCGAATAATACATCTATGTATTTATTTTATTCTGTTAGCGCCTGGATTTTCACACCACATTAATGAGGACAAAGCGTTTAATCTGGTTAAAGATTTATTTAAACACTCATCTGTTCCAAAATCTTTTCTGGACAGCGCCTTTTCTAATCCGGATATAAAAATACACGAAGAAATCGTTGAAAAGTTCAACCACCCATGGGAGAAAAAAGATTTTCCATCATACCGAAAATTGTTTGTTACAGAGTCGAGAATTCAAAAAGGAACAGAATTTTATTTAAAGAACAAGCCTATTTTATATGCAGTGTCAGATAGTTTTTCTGTAGATCCCTTTCTCATACTAAGCATTGCCGGCATAGAAAGCAATTATGGGGTACATCATGCACAGTATTCTGTTTTTAATGCGCTTTACACTATTATTCACCGCCTTCCAAGAAAAGAAAAATGGGCAGCAAAAGAATTGTATCACTTCTTAAAACTATGTCATGAAAATAGTATGGACCCTCAGGATATTTCAGGATCATATGCCGGCGCATTTGGGTTTGGGCAGTTTATTCCCTCGAGCTTTAGCATGTTTTCTGTGGATTTTGACAACGATGGCCTGCGCCACCACTTAGAGTGGCCAGATGTTCTCGGAAGCATTGCTAATTATCTAAAAAAGAACGGGTATAAAGGAACAGATTTTTCAAAAGATAAGCCGATTTGGAAATCGGTTTGGGCTTACAATCATTCTGAAAATTATGTACGGGCGGTGTTAGACCTAAGAGATGAATTGAAGAAAAACATTGAAAACACCCAACAAGCGATCGAGGGGAAAGATTAGCCGGTATATTTCACCATCAAGACGGTAATATCGTCAGATTGTTCTGCGCTACCGACGAAGGAATTAATATCGTCCAAACTCCCAGACACAATTTCAGTTGATTTTTTTCCGGCGGTTGAGCGCAGATATTCTTCCAATCTTTCATAAGAATACTCATTTCCACCGGCGTCCATTGCTTCGTTAACTCCGTCTGTATATAAATACATAGAATCACCCTTTTCCAGTGTAATGGTTTTTACTCCAAAATCCATGTCACCCATTACACCAAGCGCAATACCTTCCGTGCCATCCAACTGTTCATTTGTTCCATCTTCGCGCACAATATAGGGTGGATTATGTCCACCATTCGAGTAATGAACTTCCCCAGTTTTAGTGTTTAAAATTCCGTAAAAAATAGTACAAAACATGCCCTGATCATTGTCTTTGCTAAGATCGTTATTCGCCCGAAATAAAATATCAGAAGGCTCAACCCCCGGGATTGTGCTTGCTGCAACATGTGTTTTAGTAACAGCCATAAACAATGCTGCAGGCACACCTTTCCCGGAAACGTCTCCAATCACGAAACAAAGGTGCTCTTCATCTATGAGGAAAAAATCGTAGAAATCGCCTCCAACTTCTTTTGCCGGGATTATACTTGCAAATAAATCAAAATCATCTCTATCGGGGAAGGCGGGGAAATTTTTTGGTAGCATCCCCATTTGAATATCAGCTGCAAGTTTGAGCGACTCCTGAATGCGTTGTTTTTCAACAAATGCAACCAAAAGCTGTGCCCTTTGGATGGCCACCCCGGCCTGAACTGATAGTGCCTCTAATAAATTTTCATCTTGAGAACCAAAAGATTCACCATCCTTTTTATTAAGAACCTGAACCACTCCAACAAGATTGCCTTCATTATTCATCATTGGCATACAAAGTACAGACTTGGTTCGGTAATTGGTTTTTTTATCAAATTCAGGATTAAACCGATCATCATCATAAGCATCGATTATATTGGCCGTTTTTAGAGTTTTTGCCACATCGCCGGCGATTCCTATTCCAACGGGGAATCGGATTTCTTTTTCGTCAAGCCCTTCAGCAACCTTACTCCATAACTCGTTGGTTGATTCGTCATAAATAAAAAGACTGCTCCTGTCCGCATCCATGACCTCAGTCGTTTTTTGTAGAATTATAGGCAGAAGATTATCAAGCTGCATTTCACCGCCAAGTGCCTTAGCAACTTCAAGAAGTGCATTCAAATTTCTTACTTGGTGGTTTTCGCTCATTATAATCGCCTTTTAAGCTGCTTCTGCGCCGGTTGCTTGGTCAGATGTGATTGTGAATATGGGAGTAAATCCTGAAATGTCGAACACTTCCTTTATATGGTCACTCATTGAACATAGCACAAAAGATCCTCCTGAAGATTTGAGTTTTTTTGCCGCCATCAGAAAAACCCTAAGCCCCGCACTTGAAATATAGTCAATCTCTTTTAAATCAATAACAAACCTAGTTTCCCCTCGGTCCAAAACTTCTACAATTTTATCCTCGAATTCACCGGACGTGTTAGTATCAATTCTTCCCACGGGTTCTAAAATGATGACTTCCCCCTCTTTTTTATCTCGTATTTCCATGAATTTGTTTCCTTATTTTTGTTTTAATGATTTCAGATTAGTTCCTTAATCATTATAAAATGATTTTTATTTCCTTCGGTAAAATAATCAACATGTGACATAAGTTTTTTTACCAAAAACACTCCAAGCCCTCCAATTGGCTTATCATCAACCGACAGCGATGTGTCGGGATCTTCACGTTCCAACATATTGTAGGATTTTCCGTCGTCCACAATTTCTACTTTCAAATTATTTTTGTCCACGTCGAAAAGAATTTCAATAGTATGTTCACCATCATCTTCATATCCGTAATTCACAATATTGGTCAAAAGTTCGTCAAGAGCCATTTGTATATCATGGACTACTTTTTCAGAAAGTTGGTTTTCCTCCCCAAAGCGATCAAAAGATTTTCGCACATGATCAATGCGGTCTTGATCGTTTGGAATCTGTATAGATTGATGTGCGCTCATTACCCCACAATTTATTGATTGTTTTGATTAGGTAAAACAGGATAAAATAATTGGACAATTCGAGGGAATTCCCCAGGTAAATAATAATTGAGGGTTTGTGTTCCCCATCACATACATGTATTTGAAAATCTTATTATTTTCTTGTACAAAAAGTAAAACCATAATAAACTTGGTTTTACAATCAGTGAAACAGACAAATAGGCAGGAGGTCTATAAAATGGCAAGTAAATTAAATGATAGTGGTAATAATAATACCAAACTGCTAGTTGGCATAGGTGTTGTCGTTGTGGCAATTGCGCTGGTAGTGATGAACTATCCTCCAGGCGAAGACGGTCTTTCCGGAACGATTGGAAAACGCCGTGCAGCGAAAGGACAGTTTAAAGAAGGAGATGCTCGTTTAGGCGAAGGGGCCAGCGTCAGCCGGCTTATGCAGGACCAGGGTTTCAAAACTTTGGTAACCAGCGCAGAGTTCCAAAGCATGACGCAAAATCCAGCATTTATGAGCATGCTCTCTAGTGGAGAATTTCAGGCTTTACTTGGGAATGCTGAATTTGCAGCTTCCCTAAAATCCGGTAAGCTCAGCGAAATGGAAAAAGGCGGCGAAATGAAGGGAAAGGGAGATGAAAAATTCCCACGAAAGAAATTTGGCGCAATGTTAGGATCCAATGCATTCAATGCAATGTTAGCCTCACCTGAATTTGGAGCACTGCTCAGCAACGCTGAGTTTGGTGCCGCGCTGAAAGCTGACGATCTGGGCAAAGCGATGAAAATCAGCGAAGAGCGTCTACCAAAAGGTAAGTTTAAAGCACTTGCAAGCGGAGCTGAGTTTGGAGCGATGTTGAAAAATGCAGACTTTGGCAAAATGGTTGAAAGTGGTGAAATGAAAAAAGCCCTGCATTCAAAAGAGTTCCGAAACCTTGCAGCACATTCCGAATTCAATGCAATGTTAGCCTCACCTGAATTTGGCGCACTGCTTAGCAATGCTGAATTTGGCGCTTCATTACGCGCCGATGGTTTAGTAAAAGCAATGAAGTCAGAGGAATTCCGCGAGAAAATGCCAAAAGGTAAATTTGGCGCCATGTTAGGTAATGCAGAATTTGGAGCCATGTTAGGCAATGCAGAATTCAACGCAATGTTAGCTTCGCCTGAATTTGGCGCAATGTTAGGCAATGCTGAATTTGGCGCTTCATTACGCGCCGATGGTTTAGTAAAAGCAATGAAGTCAGAGGAATTCCGCGAGAAAATGCCAAAAGGTAAATTTGGCGCCATGCTAAACGGATCTGAATTTAATGCTCTCGCCAGCAGCGCAGCATTTGCATCCATGTTAGGCAATGCAGAATTTAATGCCATGTTAGGCAATGCAGAATTTGCATCCATGCTTGGAAACGCTGAATTTAACGCAATGCTAGCTTCGCCTGAATTTGGCGCAATGTTAGGCAATGCTGAATTTGGCGCAATGTTAGGCAATGCTGAATTTAATGCAATGATGGCAAATCCAGAATTTGGTTCAATGCTTCTTAAATATTAAAAAACCGAAATTCTGAATTGAAAATTATTGTATCTGAGATTCATAATTAGCATCAATAGTATAAAAAAATAACAGAATTGCCATAAGGCCTATTGACGGTCTAAGTTCTGGTAAGGAGGATATGGGAAACCATATCCTCCTTTTTTTTTATACAGTTTGACTTTACAGCCGGCGCCTGTCGAAATTCTATTAATTATTGGGAGACCTAAACAATGTGTAATTCAAAATACTATCTTTTTGCCACCACACTTATCGTAAGCGCTGCTTTCTTAACGCCGGGGAGAGCCCAGCTAAAATCCTTAGAAACCGAGGATGTCCAAATTATTTATACAAGCCCACTGCATAAATATCTTATACCCCAACTTGTAAGCACATTCACCAATTCTTACAATTTCCATAGGAATATGTTTGATTATACACCCACAGAGAATATTACAATCCTAATGCAGGATTTTGGGGACTTTGGTCATGGTGGCGCAGATGCACTTCCAACAAACAACGTCAATATCGGGATTGGACCCTTTAATTATGTTTATGAAACAATGCCCGCCAGCGAACGAATGAATTGGCTTATGCATCATGAGTTGACGCATATTGTGACCACAGATATGCCAAACAATGTTGATAGGTTTTGGCGCGGGCTTTTTCGCGGAAAGGTATCCACCTCCATTGACGATCCTATTTCGATTATGTATAGTTACCTCACCAATCCAAGAAGGTATGCCCCCCGCTGGTATCACGAAGGCTCGGCAGTTTTTATGGAATCTTGGATGGCAAATACAAAAGGACGCGTTTTTGGTGCTTACGATGAAATGGTCTTCCGAACTCGCGTAAGAGCTAATGCTACAATATATGATATTGTAGGTCTTGAATCTGAAGGAAAAACAACCGATTTCCAAATTGGTGTCAATTCCTATCTTTATGGCACGCGATTTATTTGCTATGCCGCAAATACCTATGGTCCGGAAAAATTTGTGGAGTGGGTTTCAAGAAAAGATGGCAGTAAAGCATATTTTACATCCCAGTTTAAAAAAGTATTTGGGCTAAGCATTGACAAAGCATGGTCTGATTGGATTCAATGGGAGCGCGAATTCCAAACAAACAATCTTGAACTCGTTAGACAATATCCCACCACACAATTTCGTCCGGTTTCAAATATGTCGCTGGGGTCTGTCTCAAAAGGGTTTTATGATGATAAAAATGGAAAAATTTATGTAGGCGTTTTTTATCCCGCCGAAGTGTCGCACATAGCTGCAATTGATGTAAAAACCGGCGCAATGGAAAAAGTGGCAGACATCCACGGCGCTGCAATCTTTTTTGTAATGTCTGCGGCGTTCGATCCGGATAAAGGCGATTTGTTTTTCACCATGGATAACGGACATTGGCGCGATCTTTGGATGGTAAATGTTTATACCAAGGAATCTAAAAAGTTGTACGAAGATTTGAGAACCGGGCATTTAGCATTTAACCAAGCAGATAATTCACTATGGGGAATTCGGAATGCAGATGGATACTCAACGGTCATCCGACTAGAAGCGCCGTACGAGGAATTCAGCTCAATTAAAACGTTTGGTTACGGTGGCGCGTTTGAGGAATACGATGCTCACACAATGGATATTTCGCCAGACGGGGAAACCCTATCTATTGTAAAGGTGGATATGAATGGCATTCACCGGCTTACGCATGTTTCCATGGAAAGCGCGATGTCCGGAGATTTTACAGGAAAACCAATCTTTGATTTTGATACAAGCGCACCCGAGAACTTTGTGTTCTCAAAAGATGGACGATACCAATACGGATCCTCCTATTATTCAGGTGTTTCAAATATTTTTCGCTATGATGCGGCGGAAGACACAGTTGTTGCACTAAGCAATGCAGAAACCGGATTCTTCAACCCAATCCCAGTTTCCGATGATTCTTTAATTGTGCTACGATATACAAGCGACGGTTTTCGCCCGGTGATGATTCCTAATCAGGAAGTGGAAGATGTAAGCGCCGTTAATTTTCTTGGTTGGGATATTTATGACAAACATCCCGTTGTTCAGACATGGGCGACAAAAGCCCCCACCAATCTTGATCTTGAAAAAATTATAATTAAAGAAGGCGACTATAAACCAATATCAACCATGGGTCTTTCATCTATATATCCAGTTGTGCAGGCGTACCAAGACCCTAAATATCCTGCGTATGGAGTTCGCATGAATTTTATGTCCACCCTTGGGCTGAATAAAGCCGACCTTACTATTACATATTCCCCACAAGATTCCATTCCAGATGACCAGAAAATTCATGCGATTGGAACATTTAAATTGAATGTGATGACCGGTCCGCTGGCAGGTTCGTGGACATTTAGTGGCGGGAAAGACGCTTCAGATTTTTATGATCTTTTTGGTCCAACCATCAGCAGCCGAAAGGGGTCCTTTATCCGCACCAGTTTTTCAAAATCGATCAATAGCCATTTACCATTAAACATGGCGACAAGCATTGCAGTTTATGGTGGGTTTGAAGAGTTACCCGACTATCAGGACCAGCCGGCAGCATATGATAAATTTCTTTCAGGAAGTCTATCGTTTAGTCATTATAAAGCACGCCGAACACTTGGGTCTATAGATCAGGAAAAAGGCAGGATTGCATCTTTCTCGTTATCTGGATCTTATCTTCCCCACTCTGCGGATACTCCTAAATTATACACGAAAGGAACGCTAAATGCCTCGTATGGTGCACTGCTTCCACTTGTAGATCACCTCCCTTTATGGATTCGCGCTTCCGCAGGGAACTCCATGAGAATTTTAGGCGATAAAACAATTGCAGACGAAAACGCTTCATTCGGCTATTATTATTTTGGAGGCTTTGGCAATAACTGGATTGATTATCAAGGCATTAAACGTTACCGGCAATATTATACATTTCCGGGCACAGGAATTACGAGCCTTGGTGGAACAAATTTTGTTAAAGTATTGGGTGAATTAATTCTACCCGCTCTCAGGTTCCGCCATGTGGGCACACCTTTTTTCTACCTGAACTGGGCTCGACTGTCACTATTCTCATCTGTTTTGCAAGGCGGAATTTTTGCAGGGAATCTGCTTAGCTATGAAAGCTCAACTTTTGGCGAGGAAATTACACGAGCTACAAACTTGGGCGCTCAAATTGATTTCCGACTTGTACTTTTTTCTTATATGAGATCAACACTATCTGTGGGGTATGCTATTGCAAAGGCAGAGCTTAAAAACGGCTCAACTTTAGAGTATAGTCCGGAGCTGATGATATCCCTTCAGATATTGGATTGACGTGTATTTTGATCTGATTCTTAAAATAGCCTTCAGCCTTCTTCCGGCTGTAATTATGCTTCTTGTGTTCATGTTTATGGATAGCTATAAACTCATGGACATAAAAACCGTGGTTATAGCAATTATCATTGGGTCCCTATCCGCAGTAGTATCATATTTTGTAAATGATCCCTTAGTAGCGTACCTATCGGATAAATTTGTCATAGACATAGATACAGTCTGGACATTTTATTCTCGGTATGGCGCACCGTTTGTTGAGGAGTTTTTTAAAGGTTTCATTTTGGTTTATTTAATTCGTACAAATAAGATTGGATTCAACATTGATGCAGCCATTTATGGATTTGGGCTGGGTGCCGGCTTTGCGATTATTGAAAATTTGTACTATGTTTATGTACTTGCCACTGACACAAATCTAACCGTTTTTATTATTCGTGGTTTCGGAACAGCAGTGATGCACGGCGGGACGATGACTTTATTTGCAATGATTGCAAAGACAATGACAGATCGAAAGGTTTGGGGAGAGTGGGGAGGGTTTATTCCCGGGTTTCTTACGGCGGTTGTTTTTCATTCTTTTTACAACCATTTCTTTTTCAACCCGCTAATTTTAACACTTTTGAATGTGATCACCATTCCGGTTATTTTGATGATTATTTTTAAACGCTCCGAAAAATTTCTACAGAACTGGCTTGGCGTTGGTTTTGATTCCGATCAGGAATTATTGGATATGGTTAACCAAGGTAAAATGTCTGACACTAAAGTAGGAGAATATTTACAGTCTATTAAAGATCGCTTCCCTGGCGAAGCAGTATTTGATATGATTTGTCTTCTGAGGATACACCTTGAATTATCCATGCGCGCTAAAGGTGTGCTGATGATGAGAGAAGCCGGCGTTGATGTAGAGCCCGATGAGGATTTAAAAGACAAATTCAATGAACTTCATTTTTTGGAAGATAATATTGGAAAAACCGGTATGATGGCGCTTGGACCGTTTCTTCATCAAAGCAGTCAAGATCTTTGGCAATTGCACATGCTCGGGAAAGAAGTTTAATTAAAAATTTATACTATGGCGACAACCATTACAAATGGCATTCGGATTGAAGTGAAGTCCAGCTTTCTTCCCGAACGATCCAACCCTCCAAAACCACTGTTTGTTTTTGCATATCATATCACCATTACAAATGATGGCAATCATCCTGTGAAACTGAAAGATCGATATTGGCACATTACCGATGCAAATGGGAATATCGAGGAAATTAGAGGACCGGGCGTTGTTGGGAATCAACCAAGGTTACAAAATAATGACATATTTGAATATACGAGTTATTGTCCGCTTCCAACGGCCTTTGGAGTGATGAAAGGTGCTTTTAGAATGATAAGAGATTCTGGCGAAAGTTTTTTAGCAAAAATTGACCCTTTTAAACTATCTGTACCGTTTTCGGTTAATTAGTGGTCATATAATTTCCTAACCCAATTTATTTCATCATCAGAAAGCAATTCGCCAAGGCAAGCTGCGTTATTTACTTGGTTCACATTTCGTTGCCCCAACAAAACACAACTGTTTGAAGAGTCAGAATGCAGAATATCAATAACTCCACTCAAGACAGGATGAGGACGATCGAAAAACTTTTTGCGCAACTGATCGGCATTGTGTTTCATTATATCAATAATTTTTTGGCTCTTGAAGTCATTTACATTGACTCTAAAGTCACCGTCTTTAAACAAAGGCGGTTCATTGTATTTGCCAGATAAAAGACCATGCTTTAAGGGAGAAAAAAAACACACTCCAAGATTTTTTTCCTCAATCCATTTTTTTAATCCACTGGATTTGTAATTATCGTCCCAGACATTTCTGTACGGTTGAACGACATCGGGATCAGCTTTTTCTATATATTTCATTATTTTTCCAAGGTCCCAATCAGATAGACCAATAAACCGGGTTTTCCCCTCTTCTTTTAATTTTCTAACTGTATCTATCGCCCCATCAAACAATTCGCCATTTTTCCCAAAATTACAATGATGTAAATACAAAAGATCTACGCAGTCTGTTTTGAGGTTTTTCAGAGACCTTTCCATATTTTGTCGCATATGGCTAGGGGTATACCATGTATTATAAGGACCTTTATCCCACCCAACTTTTGTGGCAAGAAAAATGTCATTCCTTGGGATAGATTTCCACATGGCGCCAATGATGGATTCAGAACGACCATTTCCATACACATCGGCAGTATCCCAATGATGGATGCCGGACTTCCACGCCTGTAAAAGCGCTGCCGAAGAATCGGCATCATCCTGTTCTGCCCATCCGACAGAAACTGATGCGTTTTTGTTTTCCCCGCCATAAGACCATGTACCAAGGCTTATGACTGATACACTTTCTTGAGTTCTTCCTAAAATAATTTTTCGCAATTGTTTAAATTTCCTTTCTTAAAATTAACAAATATATCGGATAATCAACTCAATGAAAATAGTAGACATCGGACATAATAATTATTCTCTGGACAATGCAATGGTTGAGCTTGAAACTGCTGTGAGCCTGGCAATGCATGGGGGTACTATTCGAGTTATCAAGGTGATTCACGGCGTTGGTAGTGGCGCCATTCGAGGGGCTGTTCGCGTTTGGTGCTCTGAACAATCAGGTCGGTTTAAAGCTGTAATTTATGGAGAAGATTATGGGATTTTTCATCCCGAAAGTATGGATATGCGCACCGAATGCGGAATAAGAAGCCATGTTGATTATGGAACAAAAAACAGGGGAATGACTTTCATTTGGTTATATTAAGATTCCACCTTATTGATCAAAAAAACCGTAAATTTCTTTTATAGAATAATTGGTAAATATGATAGAACAATATACTAAATATGACACCCTGTTTTCTAATTTGCGCCCCAATACTATAGGCGGAATAAAAATATATTCCCAAGAAGATGATTATATTATACAGCAAGATTATAATGCACTTACGAATGAAGAGCACAATATATGGAAGAGGCTTAAAGGCAAGTTGATTAACCCTTTGATGGAATATGCATGCGCAACATATATCAATGGCCTTTTCCTGCTTAATCTCAATTCGGATAGAATTCCAAACTTTTCAGAATTAAACCCAAAGATTAAAAAAGCAAGTGGTTGGGAATTAATCCCTGTAGCAGGATTTGTGGATGAATATGTTTTTTTTGAACTTAATGCCAATCGCAAATTTCCAGTTACAGATATTGTACGAAAATCAAAGAGAATGGAAGAAAAATACGGCGATGTGTCAATCCAAAATGAGAACGACTATACACCAGAGCCGGATATTTTTCATGATGTTTGGGGGCACATCCCAATGTTAATGAATAAGAAATACGGTGATTTTTTAGCCGATATTGGTATGCTTGGGTTTAAAATTCTTAAAGACGACAAAGGACTTGGATCGGAACTTGTGGCACATAATTTAAAACGACTTCAGAACTTTGCTTGGTGGACCTATGAATTTGGTATTATGAAAAAACATGACAAAGGTAATGGCTTGCAAAAAATTAATAATGATATGAGCCATGAAATATATGGCGCAGGAATTTTATCCAGCTATGCTGAAACAAAGCGTGTTGTATCCTGCAGCAAAGGGGAATCTACATCATCTGAATTTCTTCCTTACAATATAGAGGATGTTGTTATGACTCGGTTTGACTACAGCGCAATTCAAGATCGATATTTTGTAATTGATTCATTGGACAGTCTGTACCGATCTTTTTACGCTAATCAAAACCTATTTTGGTATAAAGGATAATTATTACCTTTTTTCCTATGAAAACTTCTTATCCCATTCTTCTTTTTGTTGCGTTCATTTGGGTTTCCTGCGCTCCATCTCTCACTTCGCTCGCAGAAACCAACCCCCAAAAGGTGGTTGCAGTTCAGGACTCACTTTTATCGGCCAACCCAAATGATAAAATTATAAAAATAGCGCTTGTTACAGCCCACCTTAATATAGCACAATCTTCCAAGTCTCCGGAAAATTCTTATCGCAATGCACTGAATTTGGATCCAAATAATGTTGAGGCAATATATCACCTTTCTATGATTGAAGGGCATCAGCTATTTAAAAAGGGAGACGAGTCGTCGCTTTGGGAATCGTTGGAATCGTATGCCCATTCTGCTGCGTTAATTGATTCGCTTGGAGAAGCTTTTTATTGGATGGGAAGAGTGTACGAAAAAAAAGACAATCAAGATTTTGAGTTAATTATTGAATCATATCAAAAAGCAATTTCCCGAGAACTTTCACATCGCCTTCGGAAGGAGGCAATGCAACATTTATCTAGAACTAAATCCCGGGAAAAAACATACAAAGATTTCTGGAAATAAATCATTTATTAAAGTTATTATATATAATATTTTCTATAAAAACCCAACTTGAGAACCCGAGGTTTTTTACTTGACACCTTAGCATAGTAGAAGTAAAATTAGCTGTACTTGGTTAGCTAAATAATAGCTTTCCAAATCAATCCGAGGTAATTGTAAATGAGTAAAACAAACTTTGTAAAAGCGGCAATTTTATGTCCTTTACTTCTCACGATATTTGTATCGGGCCTTCAGGCAAAGGACGAATATGAAATATCCGGAAACATTGTGGGCGACGATGAAGAAAAAGTCACCGAAACAACGGTTTTATTATTAAAAGAAGACGGTTCAGAATCCCAGCGAACGGAATCATCTAAAAAACGTTTTGGTATGGGAGGTGGGGGTTTTTCGTTTGAAGATGTCCTTCCCGGAGAATATTCTATTAAAATAGACGCAGGTGCGCAAGGGACAGCAAACGTACCGGTATCAGTTGTGGATGACGATGTCGATTTAGGAGATGTGATACTTTCATCTGACGAGCCTAAGCCGATTGCTCAAAAAGAAAAAGCCGAAGATGTTTCCGACCAGCCTGTTGAGCAGCCTGAAGAAGTTTCGGGGTCGGATAAAGATTATGTTATAAATGAACTGAATTTTGAAGTCAAAAAGCTCAACGCTGAAATCAAGCATTTAAATAATGAAATGGAAGATCTCAAAGCGTTAAGCAAAATGTGGATTAATCCCCTTGCAATTTATTCAAAAGAAATTATACTTAAGAATGGTAGCACAGTTTTTGGAAAAATTGTGTATCAAGATGAAGAAACTCTAAAAGTAGAAACTCTTGTGGGTTATCTAATAATAAAACGTGAAAATGTAGTTCGTATTATTGAAAATGTGGTGACAGAGGAATCCCAAGAGTATGTTCCTGAACAAATACGGGATAGTTATTCTCCACCACCAATGCCGAAGCTGGCCGAGCCTCAATATACATCGGGTAGCTTAAGTAGAGATGCCGCAAAGCAATATTCGGCCAATTGTGTTTTAGTTGGAAACATCAGCGAGAAGAAAGATAAACAAGGGAATTATATTTTTACCGGTGAAGTAAAAAATATTGGAGGTCGACGCTCTGATTTTGTAAAGGTTGATTTTGTTTTTAGGAAAAACTGGAGTGGAGAAACTAAAACATTAACAACATTTGTTCGTGGTGCCTACCACACATTTGAATCCGGTATCACGACTGATGCCACTTTATTACCTGGAGCTTCGGGTGGATTTGAACTTTATGTTCCACACTCATTCGGGTCATTTATTGGGTATTCTTATATTATTGATTGGGAGGAATACGAATAATGGATTTACGATCCGAGGTCATTTCCCATCCATGGATTCAATTGCTGAGTATCTTCGTGTTGTTTTTCACCATTTCAGTGAGCTCTGCCCAAAACCAAGAATCAATTTCAGACATCTTTTTTCTAGATCTTGGAATTGTAATTGAGCCGTCAGATGGTAGCGAATCCTATTCTCGGGTTGTTGCAAGAACATCGGACGAAGTAAAATTCAGAGTAAAAAAAATTCAAAGCGGGTCTGTGTATATGGCATCGTCGAAAGAAATGATGAAAACATTAGATAGCATTCAGGAAAAAGTTTCTTCTTTGGATCATTCCATTAGGAATGATATTTTGTCTCTCAAACAAGAGAACAATGAATTAAAAGAATTAATTGCCGAACTCAAAGATTCTTTTCTTAGTCCAAAACCACTCCAAGGTGCAATAACGAGGTCTGTGTCCCCATCTAAAAATGTTTTGTTTAAAACAAAAGCGAAGTTTAATACATCTATTTATATGTCGGGCGTTTTTGCTTACCAGAGAGAAGATTACGACACCGCGTTAGAACATTTTTCATCTTTGAATTTGGATTTAGCACCACCACGCACAGCGGAAAATATTATGTATTGGATGGCAGACTCCTATTTACAAATGGACCAATATCAGAATGCGCTCCAAATTCTTGAAGAATTATTAACCCGTCCCGGTTTAAATAGAGAGGCAGATGCATTAGTACAAAAAGGATTAGTGTATCGGAAACTTGGGCGCGAGGCTGAGGCGCTTAGTGCTTTTTCTGCAATTGTAACCCACCATCCAACAAGTGAATACGCAAAGCTTGCTGGGTTGGAATTGGCAAAGGCAGAGGCAATCAAATGAAAAAGTTTAGACTACTGCTCAGTGTTTTTCTGGTACTCGTCTTAACTGATTCCGCATCTAGTGTAACACGCGTTGCATATACAAGACCCGGGCTGATGATGAAAATTCCTGCAAGTCGCGTTGGACAACTTCCATATTTATTTAGAGTTGGGTTTGGTTCAGAAATTCACAATTTTTCAAATTTTAATTCTGTGAAGGGGGTTTATTTTGATATGGGCCTTGGGAAAAACTTTATTCTCGGTTTTTCTTCTTCACAAGGCGCTGATACAACCTCTTTGGCAAATTTAGATGTATCCACATATACGCCACCTGTAGAATTTGGATTTCATTTTCAACAAAGGGTTTATACATATAATAATGTTTCTTTATCAATTGGTATGCACGATGTTGTTTTTGAAAATCAAGATAAAGGTGGACTAGCGCTAGACCCCGATCAGCTTTCATTTTTTGGTGTAGTTAGTAGCGAGAAACAACTCGGCACGTATGCCATGAGTACTTTTATTGGGTTCGGAACCGGCGGATTTGCCGCGCAGGATACTCTTTCGGCTCTTGATACATCCCAAACATCCGGACGCGGTGCCGGCGTGTTTGCGGGTTTTATTTTAAATACTCCCTTTATGCAAAATTGGGGAGGTATAGATCTTGTGGGTGAATTCGATGGAACGGGCATCAATGTGGGACTCCGCATCCCCCTTACCTCGGATTATCGCTTGAACCTAGGGTTCACCCACATAGAAAAATTACCAGATTGGAATAAGCGGTATTGGAATGGTCACCCCGGATGGACTATTGGCTTAGACATGTCGGTACCGCGAGGGCTTTCCAGGGCAGCTCCAATTGATGGACCGTCTCCATTAACTTCAGCATCTGTAGAGTATGGGACCCAATTTGATTCAACCTTAATGGAAGCGGATTACGCTGTTCACTCTTTGCGGGATTCGATGAGCATGATGACCAATGAAATGCGAAATTTGATTATTCGCCTGTCTGCCATGGATCAAAAATCAAAATTTCTTGAAGACTCTTTATCTTCAATTAAACTTTCAAAAAATGTTGACGAACAACATATGAATGAAGCTATGCGACATTTATCTCGATCCCTAAGGTATTTTTATTCCGGCGATTATAGGGAAGCGCTTCAAGAAGTTGACCTCGCACTAGACCTGAGGCCAGATCTCGCATTGGCCTATGCTCGCAGAGGATCGATTTACTACAAGTTGGGAGACATTCAAAGAGCAACTATTAACTGGAATTTGGCTTTGCGATTAGACCCGGAGTATGATGATGTAAGAAATGTGCTGAAGGCTCTTCATGAAAACCGTTTGAAATCCACTAGCTTCTTGGAGGATTAATAATTTATGGATATTGCAACAATAGTAGGTATTATAATAGGCTTAGGTTCCATTTTTGGAGGGATTTTTATGGCCGCCTCAGCAGCTAATGCCAGCATGGCGGGGTTTATTTCTCCCTCAAGTTTTGCAATTGTATTCGGAGGGATGGTAGCCTCTGTTTCGGTTGCATTTCCCCTTTCGGATGTAATGAAGTTGGGTGCAGCAATGGGCGCAGTATTTAAAGGTGGAAAATTAAAATTAGGCGATGTTGTAGATGATGCAGTCGAGGCTGCGGACGTCGGTCGAAAAGGAGCTGCTGATCTTGAGAAAGCTGTGGAAGGAATTAGAAACCCATTTTTTAGGGACGGAGTTCAAATGGTGGTTGATGGATATTCCTTGGATGAATTAACAGAAATTTTAGAAACACGGATTGAATACAGAGAAGTTCGTGAAAAAACTCAGGTTGGATTATTTAAGTCAATGGGTAACATGGCTCCGGCTTGGGGAATGATCGGGACCCTGATTGGTTTAGTAATTATGCTTTCTGGTTTTGGTGGTGAAGGAGGCGCTGACGCATTAGGCCCTGGAATGTCTGCCGCACTAATTACCACTTTTTATGGTGCTGTATTTGCGAACTTATTTTTTCTTCCGATGAGTGAAAAACTAGATACCCGGACCAGTTTTACTAGTACACTTCAAGCAATGCTTGTAGAGGCATCAAGGCTTATTCACCAAAAGAAACACCCTTTAATTGTTCGCGAAAAACTGAATTCATTTATTCCACCAAAGGAATGGAAATCACCCGAGTAGATTAAATGGCAAAAACGTCAAAAGAAAAAAAAGAGTACAAAAAAGGAATTCAAAAGGGAAAAACTTTAGTCGACGAAGGATTGCCGGGATGGTTTGGAACCTTTGCAGATATGATGACTTTGTTGTTTGCTTTCTTTGTTTTGTTGGCAGCGATTTCAACAATTGATCCTGTGAAGCTTATGGAAATGGCCAATTCAACGGGGAAATCACTTGGAACTAAAATTAAAAAAGACAATGCAGCATCAAATTTGGCGGACGTAAAAGATAATTTAGAAGAAATGATTGAAGAATTGGAAAAAGAATCAGAAGGAAGCCCACCTGTGGAAATTACAACAGGGCCAAAGGGTGTCACTTTAGAAATCAGCGGTGATTTTAGTTTTGGGTCTGGTAGCGCAGATTTAAAAGATGATTTACAAAATCTTTTAAGAGACCATGTGGTTCCGCAGATTAAAAACTCTATTTTTCAAATAGAGGTATCTGGGCATACTGACAGCGATATTCTTCCTAAAAAATTTCACGATAGATTCCCAAGTAATTGGGAGCTTGCATCGTCTCGCGCATCTGCTGTTGTTCGAGAATCCATAGCTCTTGGTGTAGATCCAACGCGCCTAATTGCAACTGGCTATGCACATTGGGCACCACGAGACAAAGACCCCATGATGGAATTAAACTCGGAAACAGTAAAAACATTTAATGCTAGTCCAGAGAAAAAAGCAAGAAACAGACGAGTAGAAATCACATTTTTAAAGCCAGCTCACCACTCAACAAAATTTGTTGAACAAGCGGGACCTGGTTAATATTTACAGGAAATTAATAAGGAGATTATTATGATGAAGAGGCTTAAGAATCATCCAATTTTATGGATGGCTGTCCTCTGTTTGGGAATTCTCGGAGCCCAAGAGGGATCTGGCTATTTAGCACAAAAACTAATGGTTGAAAACGATCTGCGGGCAAGAATCACCGATGCTTTGACTAAAGTTATTGATGAAAAAAAATATGTTGTTGATGTAAGCGTAGAGCTAGAATTAACGAGGTCGGTTGAAGAGCAGTTTACGATAATTACAGGAGAAGAAAATTCTTCTCCAGCACCAAACAGGCTTGGTGCGATTGCTGAAGATATCGAAGCAGAATCTAATACATCTTCCCAATCTATATCAGGAGTTGGTCTTCCGATACCGGGGTTTGATTTTGAGGTGGACCCAGAACCATCTGCACCCATTGCAGATAATGTTGAAGAAGAATATGAGGTGATAGAACAAAAACCTGCGGATAAACAGCACCAATCCAGAACGCATATTGAGACTCGCCCATCAGTTGCCAGCGTTAAAGAAATGGATATTTCTATCATTCTCCAGGAAGGCGCATCTCCGGAGTTAATTGAAAATATCCGGCAAGTTGTAATGATTGCCGCACGATTTAATCGTGCGCGCGGTGATGTGCTCAGTATTATGACCGCATCTTTTAAAGAACGCAGGGATGAAAAAACAGCAGAGCATATATTATTAAAAAATATCGCAGAAAAATTGGAATCGCTTGAAGAACAAAATGCTTCAGATTCAGAGAATGAAGAAACATGGCAATCCGAATTAGATCGTTATAAAGAAAACGAAGCGCAACGCAGAGAAGAAGATAGGCTTTATTTTCAATCCAAGTTAGCAGAGCTCGAAATGGCTGCACGTTCTCGAGCTTATGAAAACGAAAAAACAGATATTTTACAAGACGATTCTATCAAAATTCAATCTTTAAATGATGAAATACAAGAGCTTCGTAAGATTGTTTCTGCAACACCCGATTCAGGACTTCAAGCACAAATGAGCCTCAAAGAGGGTGAAAAAGAAAAACTAGATAATCAAATTGCGGAAAAAATGAATATGTTGGAGTCTATCCAATCTGACCTCGACAGAAAATCTGGAGGTGGTTCAACCATGATGGTAGTATTTATGTCCATCCTTGGTGCGCTTGTTATCGTACTTGTAGTTGTTTTGGTTATGGTGCTTATGGGAAATAAGAATAAACAACAGGCATTTCCTCCGCCACCGCCATGGATGTATCCACCCCGATCCCGTAAAAAAAAAGATGACACAGTAAATGGTGAATCAAACAAAACTGTTATCCCTACAACAGAATCTCAACCGAAAGCAGTACAAGCTGTTGAAGATCCAAGTGTTATTCAGAGTGAAATTAATGATATGAAGCAAGCGGTAGTTTCTATGAGCGTTGGCCAACCATCCACAGCGACTAAAATTGTTCAGGACTGGATCGTAACCGAAGCTCCCGCACCACTAGAACCTGAAGTTGTTCAGCCCGAAGAGTCTTCTGAAGAAGAGGATGGTGGCAAGAAAAAGAAGAAAAAAAAGAAAAAGTAGAGGATAGGAAATGATTACCGACTATAACCAGTTATCCGGCCTTCAAAAAGTTGCCATCCTGTTTTCGACTTTAGGCGAAAGCTTGGCGCTTACATTGGTAAAGGATTTAAGTAAGACAGAAATTCGAAAGATTAGGGCAACAATTAGAGAAATGGACGATGTTATTTTCTCTGTTAAAAAACGAGTTATGGAGGATTTTTACTTCAATTTTGTCAGCGAAAAATTTGAAGAAGATGAAAGTGATGACCCTAAAAAACCATTTGAATTTTTAACAGAAATAACAGATGAACAGCTCGTTGCCTTACTAAGTACTGAACCACCACGCGTAATTGCTATTATATTAGCACAAGTTCCAAATGAACGGAAAACTGCGGTAATGAGTAGACTTAATGCAGATGTTAGAAACTCTGTGCTTAGAAATATGGGCAATTTAAAAGATGTTCCACTTCAGGCGATTGTAAATATTGCCACCCGACTTAGGAAAAATTCCCAAACATTACCCAAAACTGTTGAATTCTCCAGAGGTGGTGGAAAAGAAGTAGCAGATTTGCTGGGCGAAATGAGCCCAGAAGAAGAAAAGCAATTTTTAGAAGCGCTTATCATTGACGATCCAGAACTCGCAGAGGAAGTAAAAAAATATCACATAACCTTTGAGGCAATTTTTGAACTTTTTCCAGATAATATTATAAGAGATTTAATGAATTCTGTTGAACTGGATGTGGTTGCACTTGCGCTGAAAGGAATGTCTGAAGATATCAGTAATCGTGTAATTGAAAACCTTCCTCAGAAAAAACAGGCAATGTATGAACCGATTGAAGGTGCAGTTTCAAAACGAGAGATTGATGGTGCCCGAAAGACGATTGTACAAGCTGCCAAACAAATGGAGAAAGACGGATCATATAATTTAGAAGACTTCGTAGGTGGATCAGAAATGATTGAGTAAAACTTAAATCAGTTCCTTCTAGAACAGGAAAGCCCCGTTTTTATCACAAGATAATTGAAGATAAAACGGGGCTTTTTAATTCAACTCACTTTGAGCCGCAGCAAGCCTAGCTATTGGTATGCGAAAGGGGGAACAACTAACATAATCTAAACCAATATTTTTACAGAATTGTATGGAATTGGGATCACCACCATGTTCTCCACAAATACCAATTTTTAGATTTGGCTTTACTTCACGCCCTAAATCCACGGCCATGGATACAAGTTTACCAACACCGGAGACATCAAGGCTTTGGAAGGGGTCTCCGGGAAGAATATTTTGATCAAGATAATCAGGTAAAAACGAACCAATATCATCCCGACTAAACCCAAAAGTTGTTTGGGTAAGATCGTTGGTTCCAAAGCTAAAAAATTCAGCCTTTTTCGCGATTTCATCAGCGGTTAAACATGCTCGAGGTAACTCAATCATTGTTCCAACCAAAAAGTTTACCTTACTACCCGTTTGTTCCAATACCTCTTTTGCGACACTTCGAACAATATTTTCCTGATTTACATATTCAGTCACGGCTCCAACCAGTGGAATCATGATTTCAGGATAAACAGAAACACCATCATTTGTAAGTTCTGCTGCAGCTTCTAAAATAGCTCTTGCTTGCATTTCTGTAATTTCGGGGTATGCGATACCGAGCCTACAACCACGATGACCCAACATTGGGTTTAGCTCATGCAACTCCGCAATGCGTTTTTCAACCTGATTTGTTTCCAATCCGACATGTTTTGCCAGCTCATCAATTTGGGAATGTGTTAATGTCATGAATTCATGCAAGGGAGGGTCTAGTAAACGAATGGTAACAGGTTTTCCCTCCATTGCTTTTAAGATGCCTTTAAAGTCGTCCTTTTGAAATGGTAATAGTTCCATAACTGCAGCACGACGTGTTTTTTCATCATTTGATAAAATCATTTTTCGGATTGCTAAAATACGAGCTTCATCAAAAAACATATGTTCAGTTCTGCATAAACCAATTCCCTCCGCACCAAATTGAATTGCCTGATCAGCATCGCCAGGCGTATCGGCATTCGTTCTTATTTTTAATTTTCTAATACTATCTGCCCATTTCATTAGTTCTAGATATTCAGGGTGGGTATTGGGATTTGCCGGTATAAGATCAAGCTTCCCTTCATAAATTGTTCCTCGTGTTCCATTAAGAGTAATCCAATCGCCCTCCTTAAGAACTTTTTCACCAATTTGAACCGTTTTTTTCGAACCGTTTATATGAAGCGCAGAACAACCAACAACACAACATTTTCCCCAACCTCGCGCAACTAGAGCAGCGTGAGAAGTCATTCCACCCTTTGCCGTAAGGATTGCTTCTGCCGCATGCATTCCATGAATATCTTCTGGCGAAGTTTCTTCTCGTAGCAAAATAACTTGCTCGCCATTCTTATTCCATGTTTCCGCATCATCTGCGGTAAAAACGATCTTTCCCGACGCTCCCCCCGGTCCCGCAGGAAGGCCTTTCGCAAGCAATACGGCTTGTTGCTCACTTTGGGCATCTAGCATAGGATGAAGGAGCTCATCTAATTGTTCAGGGTTCACACGCATAAGAGCAATTTCTTTTGTAATCATTCCCTCGTTTGTCATATCTACTGCCATTTTAATAGCCGCCATTCCAGTGCGTTTTCCCACACGAGTTTGCAACATCCACAACTGACCATTTTGAATAGTGAATTCAATATCCTGCATATCGGAATAATGAGTCTCGAGGATAGATCGTATCCCAAGGAGTTCTTCGTAAATATCCGGCATAGATTTTTCAAGAGACTTCATCAACTGTGTGTCATCTGTTTTTGTAGATTCGTTTAGCGGATTTGGAGTACGTGTTCCGGCGACAACGTCTTCACCTTGTGCATTTGTCAGCCATTCTCCATAAAATACATTTTCACCGGTGGCTGGGTTCCGAGTGAAAGCAACTCCCGTTGCCGACTCTTCTCCCATATTTCCGAACACCATTGCTTGAACATTGACAGCGGTCCCCCACTCTCCCGGAATATTTTCAATACGACGGTAATTCACAGCACGTTTCCCATTCCAGCTTCTAAAAACCGCTTCGATTCCACCCCATAATTGTTCATAATGATCATCGGGAAAATCCTTCCCCAACGTATTTTTAATTTCTACCTTGAACAACTCTGATATTGTTTTCCAATCTTCTCCCGAAAGATCAGTGTCTGCTGTATAATTTTTATCATTTTTATAGTGGTCTAAAATTTTCTCGAGCTTAAACCTAATGCCCTGTCCATCCTTAGGATCAACTCCGGTAGCTTTTTCCATTACAACATCTGCATACATCATCATCAATCTTCGATAGGCATCATACACAAACCGGGGATTATTTGTTTTTTTAATTAACCCAGGAATGGTTTTAGAAGTAAGACCAACGTTTAATACCGTTTCCATCATTCCAGGCATGGAAATTCGCGCCCCTGAGCGAATTGATACTAAAAGAGGATCGACCATATCCCCAAAGGAACCATCTATTTCGCTTTCCATTTTTTTGATTGATCCTACTGCTTCATTTTTTAAACTCTCTGGGTATGCATTTTCGTTTTCATAATAATGGGTACAAACTTCAGTTGTTATTGTAAACCCTGGGGGAACGGGTATTCCAAGATTGACCATTTCGGCCATATTTGCGCCTTTCCCGCCTAAAAGATTTTTCATATTTGCGGCTCCATCAGCACGCCCTCCGCCAAAAAAATAAACATACTGGTTCATATAAGTATTACCTCATTAAGTTAAATTAGCGTAGAAGTTAACAGGATATCTTTTTGTCTCGCAAGGAAGATTCCTAACTTTATACGAATATTATAAATTAATGATACCATGAAAACAAAATTAATTAATTGCCATGCTTTAACTGTTTTTACCACTTGCTTAATACTCTTTACAAATTGTGGTAAAAACAAACGGGACGCTAATTCATTAAACTTAGCTCTTATTACTGATATTCGAGGTTTTGACCCAGCTTTTGCCACAGACATCAGAACAGGTGGAATGATGGCATTGGTTTATGATAACCTTGTTCAATTTGGGGAATCTACTGAATTAATTCCCGGCATAGCACATTCTTGGGACGTAAATGAAAGTGGTCAGAAATACACTTTTTTTCTGAACACAACTGCTAGATTTCATGATAGCACTTTTGTAACATCATCCGATGTAATAGCATCTTTTATGCGTTTATTATCTCCGGAAATAGGGTCTCCACAATCATGGCTTTTTAATAAGGTAAAAGGTGCAAATAAATATACGAATGGGAACGCACCTTTTGTATCTGGTCTAAAGAATATAAACGATTCTACATTGGTCATTGAGCTTATGGAACCCTTTGCGCCCTTTATTCAATATCTGGCAATGCCATCAGCGTCAATAATTAATATTAAACACGAAGCAACTATTAAAGAAATCCCATCAGGCAGCGGGCCATGGATAATGAAAAATTGGGAGCGCGACGGATTTATCTCTTACGAACGAAATGAGCATTATTGGGGGGTCCTTCCCAAATCTAAAAAATTGTCATTTCGAATTTTATCCGAATCAATGGCTCGAATGGCCGAATTTGAAGCTGGGAATTTAGATATTGTTAAAATTCCAGATATAGAACTAACACGATGGAAGAAAAAGGCAAACTGGACAGGGCAAGTTGTTGGAAAAGACGAGTTGAGCATTTGGTATATAGGGATGAATTACATCCGACCTCCATTTAATGATCGACGAGTAAGGTTGGCAATGAATCTAGCTTTGGATAGACAAAAAATAATATCACTACTCTTATCTGGATCCGGGACGCTAGCCGAAGGCCCTGTCCCCCCACAGCTTATGAGCGCTATACAAAATAATCCGTTTCCTTTTAATCCTGAAAAAGCAATCCGGCTATTAGAATCTGCGGGATATAAGAATGGATTGAAAACGAAGTTATGGGTTGCGGGCGGCTCAGAAATGTTTCATGTATTGGAAGCATTTCAATCGTATTGGGAAGCCGTTGGAATTACGGTTGAAATTGTAAATAGCGATTGGAATGTATTTAAAACAGCAGTTCGTCAAGGCACAGTTGATTTATATTATCTTGATTGGTATGCAGATTATCCAGATGCAGAGAATTTTTTATATCCTCTTTTTCACAGTCGAGAATCTATGACAAAAAGAAGTCGATACAGCAACCCGGAAGTCGATAAAAATATTGAAATGATTCAGCGATTAACTCCCGGTGAAAAACGAAGCATCCTAATTGAAGAAACTCATATGATGATTAAAAATGATGCGCCGTGGGTGTTTTTATGGCACGGGAAAACCCATACTGCAGTTCAGCCTTGGATTAAAGGCTATGCACCTAAACTTATTTTTAATGCCGAAAGATATTTAACGATTCATCAATAAAAATTATGGTTCGGTACATCATCAAGCGAGTTTGGCAATCGATTCCGGTTATCTTGGGCGTCATTATAATCACATTTATATTAATGTATATCATTCCAGGCGATCCCGTTATTTCGATGGTAGGAGAGCGGTTTGACGAAGCGCGCATACAAGAATTAAGAGAAGATTTACATTTAAACGATCCACTGTGGAAGCAGTTTACAATGTATTTGAGCAATGTTGTCCGAGGGGATTTAGGAACATCCTTTATTACAGGAAGGTCAGTGACTTCTGACTTGCTGCAAAAATTTCCAAATACCGCATTGCTTGCTGCCTCGGCGATGTTTATTGCTGTTCTAATGGGAGTTAGTTTGGGAGTGATATCGTCATTGCGCCCCAATTCCTTATTAGACAGAGGCCTTATGGTTTTTGCTTTAGCCGGCATATCCACTCCGGTATTCTGGCTAGGATTAATGCTGGCAATGTTTGTGGGAGTATATTTGCAATGGCTTCCACCTACTGGGTTTGGTGGCATTGAGTATTTAATTCTTCCCGCCATTACCCTTGGTGTTCGATCCGCAGCATATTTGGCGCGAATCACGAGGGCATCAATGCTGGATGTATTGAATAAAGATTATATTCGAACGGCTCGTTCAAAACGAGTACCTGAATGGCTTGTTGTAATGAAACACGCTTTCCCAAATGTTTTGATTCCCGTAATAACGGTGATAGGAACAGACTTTGGCAGTTATCTTTCCGGCGCTGTTTTGACGGAATCAATTTTTGGTTGGCCCGGTATTGGAAGATTTGCTCTTGAAGCAATTTTAAAACGGGATTTCCCCGTAATTCAGGGAACCGTTCTCTTTATGGCATTGATGTTTATTACAGCAAATATGCTAGTAGATATTTTATACGGCGTTATAGACCCTCGAATCAGGATGGAAAGTAATGGTTCCGAAAACTAAAGGCATGTGGTTATCCGTTTGGCTACGATTGAAATCCAACTCTGCAGCAGTAGTCGGTTTGGCCCTTGTTGCTTTTATAATGCTTATGGGATTATTTGCACCCATTGTTGCACCTATGAGCCCAACTACACAGATATTAGAATATAGAAATGTTCCGCCGGGGTTTAGCGGCCACATAATTCGTTTTCGATATGCACCTTCTTTGCCGGAACAAGTAGAAGCCGTTTCCTCCCTAAAAAGATCGGGGAATAAAATTGAATACACAGATCTCGCTGGGCGGAAAAAGACAATCCTTAATTCGCAAATTACATTTGAGGACGATGTTTTTTTCCTGTTGGGTGCGGATCATTTTGGAAGAGATATTTTTTCTCGACTTGTGTATGGTGCCAGGATATCATTAATTGTAGGATTTAGTGCCAGTTCAATTTCCATGTTGATTGGTGTTTTTTTAGGAGCATGGGCAGGGTACCGCGAAGGATTTATTTCTAAAATCATTATGAGGTTTACAGACATAATGTTTGGTTTTCCTACTTTGTTATTTTTAATTGGAATAACCGCTGCATTTGACCCCAGTCTTACTGTAGTATTTATTGCAATTGGTTTGGTTTCTTGGCCCGGTATGTGCAGGTTGATGAGGGGACAAGTTCTCAAAATAAAAGAAGAACAATTTGTTTATGCAGCGCAAACGCTTGGCTATTCCACCCAAAGAATTTTATGGAAACATATTTTACCAAATTGTATTGCACCGATTTTGGTGACATATACTTTAGGAATTGCAGGCGCAATAATGGCTGAAGCAAGTTTGTCTTTTCTTGGTTTAGGCGCTCAGCCACCTACACCCAGCTGGGGGTCAATGATAAACAATGGAAAAGATTTTATGCGAATAGCACCGTGGATTTCATTGAGTCCTGGAATTGCCATTGCTATGACGGTTATGGGCTTTAATTTTCTTGGCGATGGATTGCGCGATGCGCTCGATCCAACAATGAAAGAATAAATGTTGTGACTATAAATAATCATATAAAAAAATACATTCTTTCCAATCTTGTTGAAGAGAAATCAAGAAAAATTGGTATTGAGTTGGAATGCATTTTTTATGATGGAAATTTGAATAGAATTCCGGTAAACCCATGTAATCAGTTTTCAGCAACAGATTTGTTGAACGCAATACAACACACTGAAATTATTAATAGAAAAGGTGTTACAACATCACTTGAGCCTGGCGGACAAATTGAATGGGGCTCTACGCCGTTTATCAACCTCCACGATATTCATGATCAACTAGAAATGTTTATGGAAACCCTTTTGAAAGTAGCCTCGCATCATGGACTTTTTCTCGCCGATTATGCGATGGACCCTCTTTACAATCCAACCGAAGTTGAATTAATTGACTTTAAAAAATATCATCTAATGCATGATCGGTTTATGTTAATCGGTCAACATGGCCAATGGATGATGCGGTGTTCAAACAGTGTCCAAGTTAACATCGATTTGACATCAGAAACTGATGCTGAAGAAATGGCATTTATAGTAGATTGTATTACTCCAATTATATCACTTTTATTTTCAAACAGCCCGTTTGCAGCAGGGGAAATATCGGGGGATAAAAACCTAAGATATTGCATTTGGAATGAAACCGATCCTGTAAGGACAGGGTTTTTATTAGACCACGGAATAGCTGAACCCAAAAATCTACTCAATGATTTATGCGAATATATAACAACGGTTCCTTCTATCTTTTCCTTAGATAAAGAAAATCATTATGAAGCATTTGATGGAACATTGGGCGATCGGTTAGAAGGGCTTGAAGCGTCTGGAGAATTAAAACAGAGTGATATTCTTACAGCTTTACACCAGATATTTACCCACGTTCGTTTCAAAAATGTAATTGAAGTTAGAGGAATGGATAGACCTCCAAGAGGATATGAAATGGCCCCGGTAGCATTGTGGACGGGAATACTTATGGTGAGTGAAACCAGAAAAGAAATTATGGAAATATTAGAAAAGTGGTCGGTTAACGACAGAAAAACTTTGAGGAAAACAGTAGAAAAAATAGACATAACTCAATTAGGGCCAAATGGCAAAACTTTAGAAGACTGGATTCGCACTTTTTGTAAACTCGCTATTACCGGTTTAAAAATTCGATCAGAACAATTTAAATGGGACAATGAAGATAAGTACTTGAAACCCTATTTAAATCTCATTGATTCGAATGGAATTTTATCGCAATCAATTCAGGAAGAATTTCGAAAGACCGATGCTTCATTGCGCACATTTATTATAAACAGGATAACAAATGAATAAACCGTTGGTTGGAATAAATCCATATTATTATGAATGGGATGATGCACTTTGGAACGGTACAAAAGATCGGTATTATAATGCGGTCTGGCATGGCGAGGGAATACCCTTTACAGTTCATTATCCTGATGACAATGAAGGTGTCAATAATATTGCGGATACAATTGACGGGCTTATAATGGTTGGCGGTCCGGATATCCCAAATGATTTATATAACGGCAAGCATCCGGAACTTTTGGATAAAGATATTCTTCATCCTACGCGAGAAGCATTTGATAGAGCACTTTGTTGCGCGATGAGAAAACGAAAAAAACCAATTTTAGCTATTTGCTTAGGCATGCAACAGATAAATGTTATTTCTGGTGGGACATTATATGAGGATTTAAATGTGCAATTTAAAAATCCAGCATCTCATGGAGAATTTAAAGGAAATGTCGCCTATCACTCAGTTACTATTAATGAGAGTAGTTTACTTTATCAGATTATTGGGAATAAAACTATTGAAGTTGCATCCACGCACCACCAGGGGATTAGGACACTCGGCAAAGGATTAAAAAGTGTTGCAACGGCACCTGACGGACTTATTGAGGCGATTGAGGACAAAGAACGACCCGAGGCGTTTATTGCAGTCCAATGGCATCCTGAGCTAATGCCGGGGAATCCCGATCAATTAAAATTGTTTAAATGGCTTTCAGAGGAAGCTAGCAACAGAAAAGAATCCTAACAGACTATTCCCACACCGCCCCTGCGCTGATCGCCAACCGCCGCATCATTTGTTACAGCATTTACCCCTCCAAAAAACATATTTTGATTGTTCCATTTTATAATGTCCACTTCTTCTGGAATTTTGTTTTGAAAATCTAGTTTTATTCCTGGCTCACAATGGAGGCTAGACCCCTCCAAATGAATTCGAGGATGAGCTATAGAAGTTTCAATATCTTTATTATTTTGAAAATAATTAATGATGACTTGCGATATTGCAGAACGAATTCTATTACTGCCTCCACTTCCAAGAATAAGTTCAGGACCCGCATCACTAGCAACAATTGTAGGAGCAATCATACTTGGGATTCTGACTTGCTTTTCCCAAAGATGAAATCCATCGGGGTTTAAGTCTTCTTCTCCCAACATATTATTTAACACGACTCCCATCCCAGGGATACTATATCCACTGCCTTCACCATTTGTGGTGGTGATGCTAACGGCATTTCCCTCTTTGTCCAAAATACTTACTTGGGTAGTATCACCCCTACCGCTTGGATTGGTTTTCTTAAACACCCATTCCTGGTTTTCAATTTTTGATTTAAATGTGTTAATATTATTTTTTGAAAGAATATTATAAGATTCTTTTTTATAATGATGCCGAGCTTGATGGGTGATGTTCATTGCTAGGGCAATATTCTCAGGCGAAGGGGATAGTTTGCTCTCATTAAGAATAGCCAAAAAGAATCCAATAAGTGTTCCCCCCGTTGATGGTGCAGGATTTGAATAAATTGTTTTTCCATGATATTGGGATTTTACAGGATGCCTTCGATATACTTGATATTGTTGCAACGCTCGCTCATCTAAAAAACCGCCCGATTTAGATTGCGAGAGAATAAGGTTAGATCCTATTCCGCTGTAAAAGTAATCGGGCCCTTCTTTTATCAAGATTTCTAAAAAATCACCAAAATCAGGATTTTTAAGAATATCCCCTTCGCCGATTAACGTTCCATCTGATTTAGTTAATATTTGTTCATCTAATTGATTATAGGTAAGAATTGGCTCAAGTAATTTTATTACATATGCTTGACATTTGTTTAAACGAATTCCGAATCGTGCGGCCCGAATAGCAGGTTCCATTACTTGTTCAATCGGCAAAATGCCCAATTCTTTATGAATCTGGAATAATCCCTTTATACATCCGGGCACAGCAATAGACCCCTTCCCAATATGAAACAGCTGCTTAGTTGTACCAAAATTAACCACGGTTTCAAAAAATTCGATATTCCTGTTTTTGTCCGTTTTTGGTGCATCTACAAAAAAATCGTATACGATGGGTTTTTTATTTTTTGGCCAAGCCAAACAGGCTCCACCGCCCCCTGCACTTGTGAGTGCATATTCAGATGTCATAGATGTTAAAACTGCTGCTACAGCAGCATCGAAGGCATTACCTCCAGACTCTAAAATATGTTGCCCAGCTTCTGCGGTGTGTTTTTCTCCTGCGGCTATCAATCCGTATTTCATAATACTAAATAAACTAAATGTCGTCACAACACAAAACAAGGCTGTATTAATGTAATAGAATGAGTAAGTTTATTTATGGCGACAAGTTTTTTAGCTAATTTTAGTTTAAAACAAACTGGTGTTTTTTCAGACCAATTGTTACATCCGAATATGTGTTATCAATGACAATTAACGATATCCACCCAATGGTGATTCATTTTCCTATTGCTCTCCTAACAATGTCCGTTTTATTTGATGCTGCTGGAACATTGTTTAGAAATTATTCTTTAACAAATGCTGGCGAATGGAATTTAAATATTGGCTTGTTGTTTGCAATTGTCGGAATTATTACCGGGAATATATCAGATGGTGTAATTGGCCACATGAACAACACTTCTGGCACATTGTCAACCCATGGTTCGATACAAATAATTGTATCACTCGGGTTTGCCGGGCTCTGGATTTGGCGAAAAAAAATGGGTTCAAATTTTCTCAAATTGGGTAAACCCTATTTAATAATTGGGTTTTTGTTTGTGAGCTTATTATTCTATGGATCCCACCTTGGCATATTGCTTTCAGGAAAAATATAATAATGAGCAAATCCATTTAATAAATTAGTGAAAACTACCTAATTTCAAGCACCGCGATTTGGCTAAATTTGACCTCAACAATGAAATCCGCTCAAACATATATCAATTCATCCATAGGGAAAAAGTTGGTTATGGCAATTACAGGATCTCTACTTTGCCTCTATCTTTTAATACATTTTGGTAACAACCTTACTTTACTTGCAGGTCCCGGAACTTTTAACCATCTTGTTGGCAATCTTGAAAGTATAAAACCTTTTGTTAGAGTCATCGAAGTTATTTTATTGAGCATTTTTTTAATGCACATTTTCAGAGGATCTCAACTATCTTTGGATTCTCGCAGAGCGAAACCTATCAGATATCAGATAGACGCTTCCGGAGAAAATAGTTCGATATTTTCTCGTACGATGGGTATTTCGGGGAGCATCATTTTTATTTTTCTTGTAACCCATTTATCTACTTTCTGGTACAGATTTCAAATTGCTAAAGATCATGAAGCCTACTACGATATTGTTGTTAATGGTCCTGTTGGCTTTTCGAATATTTTTATTACCATTTTATACTTATTAGCTATGGTTTTATTAGGATTCCATTTAAGGCACGGATTTCAATCTGCAATTCAAACGTTCGGAATGAAGCAGACTAGAATTGGGAAATTTATTGAGCGCGTTGGTTTCCTTTTTTGGTTTGTGATTCCTTTAGGCTTTTTTGGGATTGCTTTTTGGTTTGGCATCTTGGGTGGAGGTCAAGTATGATTTTTGATGCAAAAATACCACCAGGAGATTTAAAAGATAAATGGACAAATTATCGATCTAGTCTTTCATTGGTGAGTCCGGCAAATAAACGAAAACTTGATATCATTATTATTGGAACAGGGTTAGCAGGAGCATCCGCCGCTTCGTCTCTTGCGGAAATGGGATACAATGTAAAAGCATTTTGTTTTCAGGACAGTTCGCGCCGTGCCCATTCTATTGCTGCACAAGGTGGAATCAATGCTGCAAAAAATTATCAAAATGATGGAGACAGCATTTATCGTTTATTTTACGATACAATTAAAGGAGGGGATTATCGTTCCCGGGAAGCAAATGTTTACCGATTGTCGGAAGTAAGTGGAAATATTATTGACCAATGTGTAGCGCAGGGCGTTCCGTTTGCTCGGGATTATGGTGGAACGCTAGATAATCGTTCTTTTGGTGGTGTTCAGGTCTCTCGCACGTTTTATGCACGCGGGCAAACCGGCCAACAATTATTACTTGGAGCGTACAGTGCGCTTAACCGTCAGATTTCTATGGGCCGAGTTGAAATGTTTAGTAAACATGAAATACTTGATGTTGTTATGATTGATGGAAAAGCCCGTGGTGTAATTGCTAGAAATCTCATCACCGGCGAATTAGAGCGGCATTTCGGGCATGCAGTGGTACTTGCAACCGGCGGCTATGGGAATGTGTTTTATTTGTCAACCAATGCAATGGGAAGCAATGTAACCGCAATATGGAAGGCTTTTAAAAAAGGTGCCATGTTTGGGAATCCCTGTTTTACTCAAATTCATCCAACGTGCATCCCGGTTTCTGGGGATTATCAATCAAAATTAACTCTGATGTCCGAATCACTCAGAAATGATGGCCGTATCTGGGTGCCGAAAAAACAGGGTGACACAAGACAGCCGAATGATATTCCCGAAGATGAGAGGGATTATTATCTTGAACGGAGATATCCGGCTTTTGGGAATCTTGTTCCAAGAGACATTGCTTCGCGTGCGGCAAAAGAACGGTGTGATAGCGGATATGGCGTTGGACCAACGGGGCAAGCTGTTTACTTAGATTTTAAAGATGCAATCGACCAGATGGGCAAAGAAGTAGTGAGTTCAAAATATGGAAATTTATTTGAAATGTATATGAAGATTACCAATGATGATCCATATGAACAGCCAATGAGGATTTATCCGGCAGTTCATTATACAATGGGTGGTCTTTGGGTGGATTACAATCTAATGACAACGGTGCCCGGGTTATTTGCTATTGGTGAGTGTAATTATTCTGATCATGGAGCAAATCGTCTAGGCGCATCTGCTCTTATGCAAGGATTGGCAGACGGTTATTTTATTCTTCCTTATACTATTGGTACATATTTGGTAAACGAAATCAACTCAACGGGGGTTGATATAAATCATGAAGCATTTTCTCAAGCCGAACAAGAAACAAAAGATCGAATTGATAAATTAATTAATAACAACGGAAACAAAACGGTTGAAAGCCTTCACAGAGATTTGGGGGTTATAATGTGGGATTATTGTGGAATGGCTCGCAATGCAGAAGGACTGAAAAAAGCATTGGATAAAATCCAGGAATTAAAATCTGATTTTTGGAAAAATGTAAAGGTTCCCGGGGAAAATGATGAACTTAATCTTGAGTTAGAAAAAGCAGAACGTGTCGCTGATTTTATTGAATTAGGCGAGGTAATGATACGAGACGCACTTGATAGAGAAGAATCGTGTGGTGGGCATTTTCGTGAAGAGTATCAAACAGAAGAAGGTGAAGCTCTTCGTAATGATGACAGTAATTTACACGTATCTGCCTGGGAGTATAAAGGATCAAAAAATCCGGCAATTTGTCATAAGGAACCCCTTGTGTTTGAAACCGTTACTCCAACCCAGCGGAGTTATAAATGAGCGATCTAAATTTAACGCTTAAAATTTGGAGGCAGCCTTCTTCAACTAAACCCGGGAAATTTGAAAGATATTCTGTTGATGGAATAAACTCACACATGTCCTTTCTTGAAATGTTGGATGTGTTAAATGAAACATTAATTGAAACCGGGGATACGCCAATTGCATTCGATCATGATTGTAGGGAGGGAATTTGTGGTGCCTGCTCTATGGTTATTAATGGGCGTCCACATGGACCATTAAAATCGACAACGGTCTGCCAGCTTCACATGTTTAATTTTAAAGATGGCGATACGATTACAGTAGAACCTTGGCGCGCCCGGCCTTTTCCAATAATTAAAGATTTGGTTGTGGATAGAAGCTCATTTGATCGAATTATGTATTCGGGTGGATATATTTCGGTGAATACAGGAAGCGCACCCGATGGAAATGCCACATTAATTTCTCAGCCGGTTGTGCAGGAAGCGTTTGATGCTGCTGCCTGTATTGGCTGTGGTGCCTGTGTTGCGGTTTGTAAAAATGCGTCTGCGAGTTTATTTGTTGCAGCAAAAGTTTCGCAACTAGCATTACTTCCACAGGGACAACCTGAAAGAACAGAAAGAGTAATGAATATGGTTTCCAAAATGGATGAGGAAGGGTTCGGTCATTGTACCAATACGGCAGCCTGCGAAGCGGAGTGCCCAAAAGATATATCTATAGGTCATATAGCAAGGATGAACAGGGAATTCAATACTGCCAATCTATCAGACTGACATTGACAGTAACCAGAAATAAAAAAGCCACTTTAAAAGTGGCTTTTTTGTTAATTCTTCAGTCGGAAATTAACCGGGATTGAAATCCAAACGCCAACCGGACGATCCCTTTGTTTGGCTGGTGTAAATCGAGTTTTTCGAATCGCTTCCATTGCAGCTTCATCTAGCCCGGTATTTGGAATGCCTTTTAAAACTTTCATTTCTTGTACTCGACCTTTTTTATCTATGAAGACTTGAATTACTACAGTTCCTTCAATACCAGCTTCTTGAGCAATATCAGGATATTTTGGACTGATTCGTGAAAGGGGTTGTGGCGGATCATCGTATGGAATGAAAACTACATTGGGTCCTTCGGGCGGTGGAGGCGGAGCGCCCCACGGATCAAAGCCTTCCAGATCAAATTCATCTAATGTAACGTCATCAGCGATATCTTCACTTTCTGATTCCACAGGTACAGATGGACGGGCTGGTGGCGGCGGTTGATCAAATTGTTCAGTTTGGGGAATGTCAATTTGTTCGATAATAATCTGAACTTCTTCATCTAGTTCCATTACGGTAGCGCTTCTGGGAAAAATAAGAAACCCAAATGTAATCAGCAATATACCCGTCAGCCCTGCCAAACGTACCGTTATTCGATATTGTTTTTTTAAAGAGAGCAAACCGTTTGGACTTAGGCCCACCATTAATCTACAGCAGTTTTAGTTGAATAGTTTAGCTTCAGGGCATCTGCTTTACGAAGTTCTATATGTAATCCCGATATAAGTTCCATTTTTGCGGATCCATCAGCTTTTAACGAAACGGTTAATTGTGGATCGGAAACACGTTTTTCATACATGACATTCCTAACGCTTTTAACATCATAGAGTTTATCTTCTATGGAAACAAGACCATCTTTAGATACCCATATATGAGATGTATGTCGTTTTGATTTAAGTTTTTCAATTCGCTTTGCACGTGGAAGCTCAATTGGAAGGCCGGAATATTCTCTGAGAACGGTTGTAACCATGAAAAAGATGAGTAACATAAAAATAATGTCCGGCATGGATGCAGTTGGAATCTCGGTATCAAGTTGAGTTTTTCTGGCAAAAGACATTAATCGGAATCCGCTATTGAAATCCTAGTTGCATTTGCCATTTTTAATTGGTCGATGACAGATATGTAAGATTTATAAGGTGTTTTATTATGTGCCTTAACTGAAATAATGAGCTTATTGTTTTCTTTTATTTTTTGTCTAATGACTCGATTGATTTCGCTTACAGGTGTGGGTTCGTCACCAAGAAGAACTTGTCCAGAAGAATTAATAAGACAATTGAGAATATTTTTTTTCTTGATTTCCATCTCTTGCCCCTCAGCGGGCAGAACGATACCAAGCCCCTTATCCATATCAATCGTAGTTGTTACAAGGAAAAATATGAGAAGCAGAAAGGCAATATCTGCCATAGATGAGGTGGGTATTGCACCTCCCTTTATGCGCCGCTTGCCGGCCATTATTTATGCCTTTTTATTTTCTAGTTCGTAGAGCTGATCTACAAGTTGGATAGAATGTTCTTCCATATCTTGAATTAGTTTATCAATTCTTGATACAAAAAAGTTCTGACACACTTGAATAATCATAGCTGTAATAAGTCCAAAAGCAGTAGTTAATAACGCTTGGGATATGCCTCCCGCAACAACGGCGGGTGAAATATCATTTGCCGCTTTGATTGCATCGAAAGCGCTAATCATTCCTACAACAGTTCCGGTAAATCCAATCATAGGTGCGATAGTGATTACAGCATTTAACCAAATCATATTTTTTTCTAAAAAAGCCATTTCAAGCGAACCCGCATTTTGAATTGCTTTTTCGACAGTTTCAATTCCACGATGGATTCTTGAGAGCCCCGCATGGAAAATCTCTGCAACGGGTCCATGTGTATCTTCGCATAATTTTAATGCCGCTTCAGGACCTTTATCGTTTATTAAGTTTGTTACATCATCATAAAACCTTTTTGAGTCGATGGAAGATTTCAATAATGAATATGCACGTTCTCCTACAAACATTAGTCCGAAAACCAATGAGACCAAAATAGGCCACATGAAAGAGCCGCCATCTATGAAATATTGTACCATAGGTTGTACCTCCGTGTAATGATTATGTTAATAAAATTATATAAGTTCATTTTCCTCGGTTCATTAAATACTGACGCGGAATTTACTGCGAAGAATTCAAGAATGCAGTAGCTTCGTCAAAGAAAGTAAATGCAGTCATTATTTGTTCATCAGCGAGAATTCTTATCCCAAAAGCACTATCTTTTCCCCACCGGGCGCTAGCGATTTCAGCTCGCAACATTGCGAATAAATATTTTCTATCTATATTCAAATCAGATGTATCTGGCATTATTTCCTGCTCATTTAAGTAGGTTAAAAAATTACTATAATCATCTTCAGATAAGGTACTGTTTTTAAACTCGGTATAGTCTCGAAGATCTTCCCAATGTTCGTTTGCATAATTGGACCCCCAATTAAAAAGAAGCCGCTTTGGGTTAGCGATTATTTTTTGTGTACCGGATTGGATAGCTGCTTTTTGAGGAATATATTTATCGGGCGTTATTCCACCACCACCATAAACGACTCTTCCAAGTCGGGTATTATACTTTGGTCTTAAATTTTTTAACGAATCTATTTTAGCTTCTCGATTCTCGGCATATAGTTCTTTGTAATAATCATAATCTTTACCCTTTTCAAAAGGTCTCTGAATCAATCTTCCACTGGGAGTGAAATAGCGCGCAATTGTAACTCTAATAGCAGATCCATCTTTCATGGGAATTTGTCTTTGCACCAATCCTTTTCCAAAGCTGGTTTCTCCGACAATTAATCCACGATCCAAATCCTGTACAGCGCCTGCAACAATTTCGCTAGCACTTGCAGACCCTCTATTAATTAGGACTATTAGTGGATAATCTTCTCTTCCTTTTTTGGGGTTGGCAATAAAAGTTTGTTCAAGTTGATTTTGCTTACCTTTGGTGAATACCAGCGTATCTGGCCGCGCGATAAACATATTTGCTGTTTCTGCTGCTTGCTCAAGATAACCTCCGCTATTCATTCTTAAATCAAGAATAAGTTGGGTCATTCCTGAATTTTCAAGTTTTTTAATTGACGCTTTCATTTCCTTAGATGTTGAAGCTGAAAAGCGCGTGAGCCAAATGTATCCTGTTTTTTCATCGAGCATTGTAGCTGCGCGTACGCTGTAAATCGGGATATCATCGCGAATAATGGTAACCGGAAATTCTTCACCACCAATTCTTCTAATTAACAAATCTACACTAGTCCCTTTTGGGCCACGAAGGGTTTGAAAGACTTCTTCTTTTGTGATATTGTATGCATCTTCACCATTAATACTTGTTATTTGATCCCCGGGGAGTAACCCGACACGCTCAGAGGGGCTGTCGGCCACGGGCGAGATAACTGTGATGTACCCATTTAAAATATCAAATTCAATTCCGATTCCTTGAAATTTCCCCCGAAAAAGTTCATCAACAGTTTTTTGTTTTTTTGCAGGAATATAAATTGAATGCGGGTCAAGTTCTTTCATGATGCCGGAAAAAGCGCCATCCATAAGTTGTTCCATATCCACATCTTCAAAATAAAGTTCATTCACATGAATTAATATTTGATTCAGTGTCCTCATCTTGTTTTCAAGAACATTATAGGGATTTTGAGCAGAGAAAAACTGCTGCTGGAAAAATGGGCCTGCAATAAATAGGGTTAACATAATCCCCGAAAACCACAGAAAAATCCGGCTTTTAGTTTTGTTTTGTTTAGGATATTTCATAAAAAGAGGAAACTAGGTTTTAATTGCCGAATATTTACAAACCAAAATAAACCATCGCCCTAATGGTCATACCTTGGATGGCAGATTTTGGAGAATCGTCAATTGGATAATGATCATTTAACACCCACCCGCTTTTGGCGATAGTGCCTTTATTAAATCCGGCGCTTATTCGTAGTCCCATTCTATCCAGGAATTGCCACTTTATGGCAACATAAGGTTGAAAATTGAAAAAAGTCCCCGTCAAATTTGTCATATTATGAGTCACGTTTATAGGTATTAAATATTGTCCCTGTAATGTATCAATGGCAGTTTGGATGTTTGATCCTGTTGTATCTACGGGATAATAAATAATGCCATTTGTTACTTCGCCATACATATTATTTGAAAACAGATTTCCCCATTCTGGATTGCCGGCAAATTGGTCAAACGATAAATTTACCCTTCCAATTCCCATTAGCGCCCCAGCTGTAACTTCTAGGTCACGATAAATAGGGACAACATATTCCATGGTAACAGCTCCTAATAAAAATGAAAAGCGAGCTCGGATGGAAGGTTTTGGGAATTCACTTTCATATGCGACTGCATAATCCCCGGTAGATCCCGGCGTAGGTGCTTGGTATCCGCTTACCGTATCGCGATTTACATAAAGATACACTTGGAAAATGTCCGAAATTTCAGCAGATCCCATTCCGGCGTATCCACCAAGTCTCCATCGCCCGGCTATGTGTGTAAATCCCTCTCCGCCATGTATTACGAATGGGGTTTTAAATTCATCAGGATTTAACCCCAAAGTTTTCAATTGATTACTTCCCGGGATTGAATCCAGTGTCATAAACATAGCGCTGTACCCGATTCCGCCTCCGTAAAATTCATCTACGGGGAACATATCTCCCTGCGCCTGTGCAGGATTTTGTAATAAAAAGACAGCGAATGCCGTCAGCAAAATTTTGGTGCGAATATCTGTCATGATAATAGAATGAAATAACAATTTAGAAAAATAGCCGTGAATATCAAACGTCTAATAATCAGATTTTATCCTATTTTGATCTACCTTGTTTGGCAGATCCTTTTAATTTGATTATTCCGAGGGGCCACTCTATATTTGCCGAGAATCTGAGGTAAGGGAATAGTAACAACGATGATATTTTCACCGTTAAAACCTCCCTTAAATATGGTATTGAGTAAACATGAATGGAATGAAGGGAATCGTTTGCGGTTGGATTTATCCAATTATCGTTTTCGTTGTGATGGTCTCACTAACGACAGCCGGTGATATGTACATTATTTCTGGATATGATTTGGACAAAGATGGATTCGGAGAATTCATCCTTATTGATCAAGGTGCAAATCCAACCGTCCGATATATTGAGCTTACGAAAAAGATGAACCACGTGAATTTATGGTCTAAATCCTTAGATGATTTTCCGTTCATTTTGAGCCATGTTGAAATGATTTCCAATAGTGATTCAACCACAACTTTTCTTGTATTAAGCGGCCCCAATTTGAACGTAAGATCTGATAATAAATTAATTTCCCTTGAGGGATTTCAATGGAAAGATTCCACATTTTCTGACCTTGGCGCGCCTCTTATCTCTGGGAAAAAGAAGGGCGATCGTCTTAGACTAGAGCACATTTCATATTCTTCAGAATTAAATCTCGTAGCCATTTCTGTGAATAGCCCCACCCGGGAAGTTTTGATTTATCAACCCGAATTATATTCCACAACTTTTGCATCAGTTGGGATTATCGATTCTCTTTTAATGAAAAACGGTCTCGGAAAAATAATGTGTGAATGGTTTGGCACTGAAAATAACCCCCTTTTAGCTGTATTTTCGTTGGAATCTGATTCTATTAGTGTGGATGTGTTTAATAACAATTCGCTGGACTATCCGGAATTCTCAGAAGTTTTTCCGATTCCAGAATTGTCCCTTTATCCCTTTTCAATCAAGGTGCGAGATTTGTCCGGAGATGGATTTAATGATATATTGTTACCGTTTACAAATGATGATATTTATTCAATTACAATTGAAGACTCTTCGCTGAAATTTTTCAAGACATACCTTAGCCAGTCAGGACTCTTTACGCTACCACCCACCGCGAATGAATCAGAAATCAATACATTTCTAGAAGCTCAAATCAACGCAGGCTTGATTGATTCAGATTTTTTAATGATTCTTGAGAGCGAATTTCCGGATTCTGTTTCTCTGGCATTTATAGACACTATATCTGTTGGTGACACAGTTTTAATTTCAGCGATGCCTGATTCATCATCAGGGTTTTACAGTTTTAGATGGACCCGTCACCAACCGGACTCCGCATATTTTGATCCCCATTCTGGTTCAATCCGGTGGATTCCTAGCGATGAAGATATTGGGCATCATATTTTTTCTTATTCATTTAAAATCCGCGTCAATGAATCACTTATTGAAGATGTTGATGAATTTGGGGATCGTCACCAAATAATTCCTGTATTGATTCCGGGCGACAGTACTTGGGGTTTGGTTGTTGTTGATTCAACCCAATGGTATCCGCCTCCCGTTATACATCCACCATTCAAGAAAAAAATATTTTCAATGGCCGTTCGAACGAATGAGTATGATTCTACTGCCTATACTTTCAAAGGTAAAGCATCTTACCAATTAGAGACCGAAGTGCTTCCGGGGCGAACAGGTTTACACCATTCCATTTCTACCAATATTGAATCCTTACCACGCGAAGATGAAATTTCATTTTCCCTTCGTTCGTCTTCAGCCGATACTATGCCCCAATTAAAGTTATCCGTTATTCACGATTTAAATTCAAATGTGCTTTCTGTAACACTTAATCCTGCATTAGATTCCATTCCTCAAACGTTTTATCCGGGAGATTGGGATCGAGACCTTTTAGGTTTTCCTGAATATTTGTTTCACGGGTTTGAGCAAGATTTAATTATGGATTCATTAGAAAATTCAATCGTTTTTCATGAAGGAGAATCTGCAATACAAACAGATTCTTTATCTCAATGGATTGAGGTTATTGGACCATCAAGACCAGACCATGTTGTAAGGATTTTATTTAATGCTGGCGACTTATATGAAATTAGAGGAACAGTTAGATTCCGAGATGATGGCTCTGCAACCACAATATCAGAATTCAGGTTTTCTGATGAATTTTATTCTACACATATAATAACAAATCTTATTCATTCGGATGATGATTTCACTAGAGCGATACCACTTCCATCGGTAAAATTGAAAAACAAAATTCCTGCATTAAATTCGGAAGTAATAAACCCATGATAAATGCCCGAAATATATCATCTTATCTTTTGCTAATGTTTTTTGTATCAGCGCAGGATTTGAAAATTACTTACATGGATGGAACCTATGATTTAGACGAGGATCAACTCCATGAATTTGTAACAATAGAAACAGGATTTGTAGAGGATGCCGCTGTTTCGGTTGTCCGTTATTATGAAATAGACGAAGAAGGCTACCAGCGTCTAAATTGGGAATTAGAAACGCCGCATGGCCTTCTTGGTAGTTTTGTGGGGGTAAAAGTTGGAGATTTGAATGGCGACGGCGTTCCTGAACTTGTAACTGTGTTAAACGTCTCTGATGTTGAAGAGGAAGAAATTCTTCAGCCGATTGTATTCTATTATTCCTGGGATAAAGATGGGTTTACAGAAAATCCGGGTGGAACATTTAATTTATCATCTGGGGAAAGGTTTTTGCGTTGCCACAATCTTGAATTGGTTAATGTGGATGGAGATTCAGATCAAGAATTAGCCGTTTCTCTTGGTAGCCCGGTTCGAGGAATTAAACTATTAGATATTTCTGATGACGGATCCATTCGAGAATTAAAAGCATTGAGCCCGGAAGGTTTGAAATCTGGGATTGGTTTTGTGTATGTAGCATCTGTTGATAATGACCGAGATGGGTTTGATGAATTATTAACATTCAGCCCGGAGGGAAGTATTTTGCGGGTTCAACCATTTTTTAATACAGGTGGCGAATTTTTATCCGGCGATCTCGTTGAGCAAGAAATCCAAGGAATAGATGGTTTTTTGCCCTTTAGAATTTCTAAGACTGATTGGGATGCTGATGGTTTTAACGATGTATTGTTGCCTTTCCAAAGTGGACATGTTGTAGCGTTAACACCTTCAATCGGAATGGTGTCGGTATCCACATTGCCTGTAGATGGAGGGCCAATGTCGGACATGAATATCACAGATTTTAATCACGATGGATTTAATGATATTTTGCTTGTGTCTGGAGAAATGAATATCCTTACTTTGGCGTATGGTACAAACGAAGGATTGATTAGTCCTGTAGAATATTTTACACTTGAAGCAGAACATGAAAACACTCAAGTATTTACATCACTACCTATAGAATTTCAGGGAGAATATTCTGGTTCCATTGTCGCCGCAGGCTGGGATGGAAGACAAACATCTGTATTTATTACTGACATTGGAAAAACCCCGGATATAGTTTCCCCTCCGCATAGCATTACAGAGTTAGATATTCGAGATCAGGAAGATATATTAAGTTTGTATCCAGAACTCAACCCGGATATAATTTTAGATTTTCCACGCACTCCCAAACCGCTTGAATCTGTGGGGCAACCTTTACCGGCAGGTGTGCTCCCGCGTCACGTGTTACCTGTAAACCAATCGTTTGCTTACACCCTGCCAGAGGATGAGGCCACCCGGTTTTTCAGTTTTCGGTGGCTTGAACCTCCACCACGCGGAATGTTTTTTCATTATGAGTCAAAATCAATTCGCTGGATTCCGGATGATTCCCAACTTGGGGCCTACCACATTTCTTATCATGTTGAAATGAAGGTGGGAGAAAATGTAAAGTTAGAAACCTCAAAAAACGACACTCTCTTAACCTATCAAATGATACCGGATTTAGAAGGATATGATGAGAAACTTTGGGTTTATGTAAACGATTTACCAGCCTTTTTGAGCGAACCTTCTCGGACAGAATTTATAGCTAATTCCGAGTTTATTTATAAACCGCTCATTTTGGATAGAAATAGTGATGCCGATTTGCGCTATGAATTAGAAGTAAAACCGGAAGGAATGCTAATTGATGGAACCAATACCATCCGATGGAAAACTGATAGTACACACGTAGATGTATATGATGTCAGAATTATAGTATCGGACGGTTTTGATAGAGCTCTTCAAGAATTTCGTTTATTTGCCAGAGCGGGAATAAAAATCCTTTCTCAATCTGAAATTGAAATCCAAGTTGAAAAACCCTATACCTACAAAGTGGAAGTATGGCGTCCCGATTTAAAATATCAAGTTGGTTATGAATTGATTGACCATCCGGAAGGAATGATAATATCCGAAGAAGGAATGATTGCTTGGACGCCCTCTGTGTCCCAAATTGATACACAATCATATTTTATAGTTGCCAATCATGGTATGGCAAGAGATACGCAGTGGGTAAACCTATTTGTGAACCACCCACCGATTGTTGAAGAAGCCCCCCCCCTTATGAATGTGGTTAATTTGGGCGAAGATTTTGATTTTGAAATAATGGCTCAAGATCCAAACGCAAATGATAAACTTATTTTTACTGCTGTAGAAATGCCGGAAGGAATGCGAATGGATCCATATACAGCACGAATCCACTGGGAGCCTAATTCCGATAATATTGACTTTTCCCATTTGAAAATTGAAATCACCGATGGTCGTGAGACGAAAATTGTAGAGTCAGACTTTTTTGTGAATGCCCCAATCCGAATTGTTTCGCTACCTCCTATGGTTGGGTCAATGGATTCACCTTTTGAGTATCCAATTCTTATATCCGACCAAAACCGCGGTGCTTTGTTGCCATACTTGAATCCGATTCGTATTGATGATGTGGATCGCGTTAGGATTTATTCTGTCAATATATCTGATGATATTTACCGGGAGAATATTGATCGCTATATTCGAGATTGGGAGACAGCAGAAGCAGTGTATCTAATTGATCCTGAGAGTTTGGGCGAAGAAAATTTTGCAAGACTTAATCTTAAAAAATATGTTCCTTCTATATTTTATGAGGACGATCGCCTAATCGTTATTATTGAAGCTCTTGACAAAAGAACGGTTTCGATTAAGGATATGCTATGGGAATTTTTTCAAGGGAGCAAGGGAGTACCGCCTCGCGTTATGGTTGAACGTATGAGCCCTTATAGATATTCCCTTTTAGATTTTCCGGATGGAATGGTTGTAGATGAATATTCAGGATCGATACGATGGACACCTGGAAAAAATCAGTTTGATATCCATCCTGTAAAAATCATTGTATCCGATGGCTATACAAGGGATGAGCAAATGTTTGATGTTTATATCAATTACCCTCCAATTATTGTATCCAATTCTCCGGTAGGTGGGATGGTGGAAGAAGTATTTAAATATCAAATTCGTGTGGAAGATAAAAACTCTGATGCTGAGTTAAAATATTCGCTACTAAAGGGCCCCCAAGGGATGCAGATCAGCGAACAGGGCAAAATTGTGTGGATACCCAAAACCGCCCAGATAAATAATAACTACTTTACCGTAAAGGTAGAAGATGGTTACACAGAAGATATCCAGGAAAACAAATTATTCATTAATATTAATCCAACTATTATTTCAACGCCAAAGCCCGTTGCGCTCACTGGTCACGAATATCGCTATCGGATTATGGCTGAAGATTTAAATAGTGATAAAATCCAATTTCGCGCAATTAAACTTCCAAAATATTCAACATTTAACAGAAAAACCGGTCTTTTTAGATGGAAACCTCGAGCCCGTCAACGCGGCCCAAATGACATTATTATTACGGCCATTGATGAGCGAGGAGCTACAACAGTGCACGAAGTCCAAGTTCATGTCTTTGAAGATCCAAGCGCCCGGCAAATGGTTAATCGTGGGTGGCCGCTGTTGCTGACATTTGTTGGTGTTATGTTTGCTTGGGGAATGGCTCAGATTTAACGCTAATTAAGCGTCAGCATTTTTAATAGCTGATTACGCCCATCAACGTCTGGTTGAAATTTGATGGGAACTGCAAAAATTTGAATATCGCTAGCTTTTAATTCGCTTAATTTAATTAAATCCTTTTCTGTAGTTAAAATATAATCAGCACCGGAATCCTCTGCGCAATTCTTTATTTCAATCAAATCATTATTGGTATAATTGTAATGATCTGGCTTGGTAAAATGACCGGACAATTGAGCGCCGATTTGAGTGAGCGTAGAATGGAAACTAACAGGATCACCTAGACCGGAAACGGCAAAAACTTTTTTTGTAGATATTTCATTAATTGATAGAGCTTCTCCAGCCATTCCTTTTAAGGTTTCTTGAGTTAAAATTGAACTATTAAAAATAGCTACAGATAAATTTGTTGGTAAAGATGGTTTTGCATTCCCCAAATTAGTTTTGGTTAGAAAAATAATATCAGCTCGTGTTAATTGATTGATAGGTTCTCGAAGCATTCCAAATGGAAGAAGTGTATGGTTTTTTTCATCCGACTGTGCATTTATTAACACTATATCTAAATCTCTCTCAATCGCCCGATGCTGAAACCCATCGTCTAAAATGATATAATCTGGATTAAAATGCTCAATTAAAAATTGCCCACCTCGAATTCTGTTTTCATCGGATACGATAGGAATTTGAGGAAGTTTTTTTGCAATTAGAACGGGTTCGTCGCCTCCTTCGCGCCACGATACAATTTCCCCCTTCCCATTCGAAACTAGTACAGTCCCTTTAGATTTTCTACCATATCCCCGACTTAAAACCGCCACACGCTTTCCGCTGTTTTGCAAAGTGCTGGCAATGTAGATAACGGTAGGGGTTTTTCCGGTACCACCAACAGATAAATTCCCAACACTAACAACGATGCAAGGCAATCGTTTTGAAACAAAAAATCCGACATTATAGAAAAAATTTCGCCAAAAGATCATGGCGCGATAAAAAAACGCTAATGGAATTAATAAAATTCCGAAAGATTTATGTTTTATGTATTGCAACTTTTTCTTCTGCTCTTTTTTCAAGAGCGTTTAGAGCTTCGGTCAATTTAATTTTACATAAATCAAACTCATCATCCTGATGAAATTCTAATGGCTCCCCGTAAATAGCTTCAATGGTACCAAATGGTTTTGTAACAAGAAAAGTATCCCAGTTTGTAAATCCCCATGTTTTAGTAGATCTTCCAGCCATTGGAACAATAACAGCTTCGGTTTTTTGTGCTGCGCGAATAGCCCCTGCTTTTGGAACTTTAGCAGGTCCTTTTGGCCCATCCGGTGTCATAGCAACAAGGTTCCCCGGCACGTTTAATACATTTAGTAATTCATTATAAACTTCATTTCCACGCTCTGTGCTGGATCCTCTTAACACCTGCCAACCTAGTTTTTCTGCAATTCTCGAAACGATTTCCGCATCGCCATGTGTACCTGCAATTCCATAATTATTTTGTCCGGATAATTGCATAAATGGCACGAGCAAGCAATTATGCCAACACGCCACAATAACGGATTTCCCACTGTTTAGCGCATCAGTATAAAAATGCTCACCTTCAATATTCCAGCGGTTGGTGTTGTACAGGAATTTTAATAAGGGTTTCCCTAAATAGGCCCCAAGCAAAAAAGTACATTTTTTTTTCATCGAGCCATGTTTGTTTTTGACAAAATTGCATCTGCAGCTCTTTGATATACTCCGGGCAACCCTAATGTTCGACGGACTTCTTCGTAATTTATGATCATAGTTTTCCGTTCTTGAGTTTTTGATAATAAAGGAAGTATCGCTTTAGTAAGATTTTTAGCCGTCATTTTTGATTGTAGAAATTCTGGCACAATTTGCCTATTTGCTATAAGGTTAACTATTGATACAAAGGGTACTTTTGATAACCGTTTTATAAATTGATATGATAGAGTTGATAGTTTATAAGAGACAACGACTGGCGTATCCAATACAGCGCATTCTAAAGTAACCGTCCCCGATGCTGCAACCGCCGCTGTTCCAAATTGAATAGCGGAAGGTGGATGTTCAGATTCAACCCGCACACCTGGTGGTAAGTTGTAAATTGTAACGCCGGGCGCTTTTCCTAGTATACATTGGAGCGAAGGCAATTCTTTTTTCAACATTTGATATGTTTCTAAAAATATCGGCAAATGATTTTCTATTTCTTGCTGTCTACTCCCGGGAAGTAAGGTAAGGATAGGATCTTGTTTCGTTAAAGAATGTTTGGAATAAAATTTTGCAGAATTGATATTGCTCATTGAGTCGTCAACAAATGGATGTCCCACAAAAAATGCAGGCACACCCCGATCCTCAAACCAATCTTGCTCAAAAGGGAAAATACATAAGGATTGATCAATGTACTTTTTTAGTATTTTCACACGCGATTCTTTCCACGCCCACATTTGAGGCATGATGAAATACGTAATTGGAGTTTTTAATCCTTGAACATTTTTTGCAAGACGCAGATTAAATCCGGGGTAATCAATTAAAATAATTCTATTTGGGTTTATTTCTTTGATTTTGTCAACGGTTTCACTCATAACCTTTGTAAAATATGGTAAATGTTTGACAACTTCTGTAAACCCCATGATCGCCAAATTATCCACATGTTCAAGAATTTTCATTCCTTCTTTTGCCATGCGATCACCACCATGCCCAACGAATTCAGCATTTGGATATTGGCGTTTTATTTCACGGATTAGATTGCTTCCGTGCAGATCCCCGGATGCCTCCCCAACAACTAGAAAATAGGTGAGTGAATTCATTTCCAGAACTCGCTTATCATTTTCAGGATAAATATGCTCTTAAAGCTATCAGCAATAGAATCAGAACAACGTTTTGTAAGGTCCTTTTTTCCGTAATTAGAGTTTGCCCAAGCGGAGATGGATCTCTCGGTTCTGCATCTTTCCAAGCTGTTAATCTAGGAAACAGTGCGTGAACGTTTTTCCTATATATATCATAAGGATCGCCAAAGAGATCGATCAACGTCTCTTCCTCGAGAGATACAATCAACGAATATTGTACGATAAAAAAAGTGAGCGTTACGCCCAGCATTACTAAAATATTTGGTGATCCGGCAATTAAAACAATTCCAGCAAACATCATCAAATTTCCAATGTAAAGAGGATTTCTCACTCGATTATATGGCCCCGATGTACATAAAAAAGGTGCTCCCACATTTCGTGTACGCGTTGCACCGCCAGCATGACTAACTGCCCAAATCCTAATTAATTCTCCAATCAAAAGCATTCCCACTCCGGGGACTATCTGTTCAATTTTTGGTTGAGAGAAATAGATGATAGTAAGAGCAATAGGGATTGGAGTAAAACTTCTGTATTGAAAGAAAAATTGACGTATATCCATTAATGTAAATCCTCAATAATTAAATCATGAATTTGTGTGGCTACTTCTAATGCGGCACGTCCGGCGCTGCCGTCAACAATTGGTTTTTCGTTACCCCGAATTACGTTTGCAAAATTTTCCAGTTCCATTTTTAGAGCATCAATTTCTGCAATGGGTGGTTTTTCATATACAATTTGTTTATTTAAATCTGTTTCATCCAAAGGAACTGCCATCAACACCTCTAAGTCTTCGTTTTTAGCATCTTGCACCCTATATATTTCAGTCAGCCCAAGTAAAAAATCTATGGTTACATAAAAATCTTTCTGGAATACTTTTACCTTCCGGACTTTGTCTTTTGCAATTCTGCTGGATAACATACTTGCTACGGTACCATTTTCGAATCGAATCCTAGCATGGGCAATATCAACTGAATTTGTTATAATTGATAATCCGCTGGCAAGAATATTTTCCACCGGAGAGCGGACTAGGGATAAAATAATGTCAATATCGTGAATCATTAAATCCAACACCACAGGAACATCTGTGCCCCGAGTTGTATAAGGCGCCAAACGCTGCACCTCGATAAATTTTGGATTCAAATTGTACTTTTGAAGTGACAAAAGCGCAGGGTTTAACCGTTCTATATGTCCAACCTGAATGGATACTTTATTTTTGTCTGCAAGGGCAAGTAACATATCTGCTTCTTCAATTGACTGTGTAATCGGTTTTTCAATAAACACATGTTTTCCCGATTTGATACACTCCGCCGCAACCGCTGCGTGCGACAAGGTGGGAGTAACCACACAAAGACCATCTGCGCAATCGATAATTCCTGGAAGATCCGTAAATGCAGTAGTGCTGAATTTCTGCGCAATTTCATTGCATCTATGTTTGTTATTATCATAGACACCAATAAAATTAATATTGGATAGTTGGCTTAGATGTCGTGCGTGGTGCTGGCCCAAATGACCAACCCCAATAACGCCAATACTGATTGTGTTCGGATTCGGCATGATTTCAGGTTATAAGTTTCTAAAGTTACGCTTAATCTAGGGTAATAAATTAATCCCGAATTTCCTTGCATTTAGTGAGTAAATACTATCAATTTTCACCGAACAAATTCGAGGTATGTTCTTATCAAATCTTTAAAAAATAGTCTAACACTGGTTGAGACAACCGATGTCTGAAAATATACGATCTGGGATAGGATTCCTATTTCCCTTTGGTGGATTAATTGGGTTTGTATTATCTATTTTCGCCGAGCAATATGTTATTGGGATAATCTTTGTGGTCGTGGGAGTTTTAGGCTGGTTTATTTACATGGCAGTAATGAACACTCCCAATCCACCTGAAACTGGTAATATTATGATTTTATCCGGTGCTCTTATATCACTTGGGGTGTTCCTGACTTATGGATTATCAAAAAATATGTTTGGCGGGATAGAATTCAGACCCGAAGGTATTATCATGTCTCTAATCATTTTGTTTTTTACATTGTTATTTGGAATGGTATTTAAACGAACAATTCCATCTGAAAACACCGCACCTTCTTTAACAGACAAAGAAGCCGCTCTTGTTCGTAACGCTCTTGATGAAGACGATGCCGATAATACAAAGGTAATTATTGTAAAACAGGATGATGCAGAAAAGGGATCAGAAGAAACCAATGAGTGGGACTATCAAAACTATAATCCCTATATGTATGCTTATCCTCCCGAATACTATGATGATGAAAATTATGATTACGACGATTATGAAGAATAAATCTTTTTACTATAACAAATATTGAAAAGAGGTGGGTCGCCCGCCTTTTTTATTTTCTAAACGACTTTGTCATGCTCAAAACAATATGAGTGCTTCCAACAAAACTTTTATGTTGTACAAGAGTTGAACGAACAAAAAGAAAAAATGATAATGGGTATAAAATATGAAACCACCATTCCGATATCCTCCCCATAAAAAAAACACCATCAAGAATAACCATTATCATAAACACTATTGTTGTTAACATAGTTGGTGGATACAATGAACGCTTTAACCCAAGCATTTCTTTAATAAATTGATCGCCTAACTCTGGTTGCGACTCTGAATATTCTCGCACATTTACACCGGTACCAACAAAAAAGAACATTACAAGTGTTTGTCCAGCGAGAAAAACTAGGCTTACGAAAATGTCTAAAGTGATGTGTTGATGAGCCAAAAAGTGAAGATAATGATTCATTCCTATAGCAATCAGCCCAAACCCAGAAATCCCAAGTAAAATGTATGATAACACCATGAAAAACCACATACAATCAACTTAAACGTTAAAATGAAAAAAAATACAATCACCATCTTGAACTACATAATTTTTACCTTGTAGCTGAATCTGCCCCGCCTCTTTTACGGCTTTTTCCGATCCAAGTTGGTCTAATTTAGCATAGGGAAACACCTCGGCTTTTATAAATCCTCGTTCAAAATCAGTGTGAATTTCTGCTGCAGCTTTTGGGGCTGTGGTGTTGTTTTTTATTGTCCAAGATCTTACCTCTTCTGGACCACCTGTAAAAAAGGTCTCTAATCCAAGCAATCTAAAACCGGCGTGAATAAGTTTATTTAACCCTTGTTCGAATAAATTATATTCATTTAGAAATAGATGTTTTTCCTCTTCTTGTAAAGATGCAATTTCTTGTTCTAGAGCCCCACAAAGTCTAATGGAAAGATTATTTTCTTTACTCGCAAAATCAAAAAGCGACTGACAAAGAGGCCCTCGAGTTTCATGCATTATTTCATTCTCATCAACATTAGCCACATAAAGAATAGGTTTTTGGGTTAACAAATGAAGTGAATGAATAAGTGAAACATTGTCTTCGTCAACTGGGAAAGTCCGAGCCCTATGACCATTGTTACAATGAGAAAGAAGTGCATTCAAAATAACTAATTCTTTGTTGGATTTTTCATTGCTTCTTGCAGCTTTTTCTGTAACTCGGATTCGTTTATCAAGCGATTCTATATCAGCAATTAGCAATTCTGTCTCGATGAGTTCAGCGTCTCGAACCGGGTCTAGTGATCCTTCTACATGAACAGTATTGTCGTCTTCAAAGCACCTCACTACATGAATAATAGCTGCTACTTGTCTTATTTGACCTAAAAATTGATTTCCAAGCCCCTCTCCTCTACTGGCACCCCGAACCAACCCAGCGATATCTGTAAATTCTACTGTAGCGGGAGTTACCTTTTTTGGTCGATAAATTTCGCTTAATCGATTTAGTCTTGAATCCGGGAGAGGTACAACTCCTACATGCGGATCTATAGTACAAAATGGATAATTTTCTGCTGGGACAGATGATTGGGTTAATGCATTAAAAATAGTTGATTTACCAACATTTGGCAGTCCTATGATTCCGCAACGCAAAGACATGATCTAATAATTATTAAGAAAAAATATAAGTGAATTAAAACGGGTCAAGACCCGGATCCATACCGGTATCCCACACTAATTTTTCGAACAACCCAACTTGCAGATCTTTTGCAAAATATATTGCCTCGTCTTTTACGTGTAACACAGCATCCCCCCAAGCCATAAATGTCGGTTTTTGTATGAATTTTTTAATATCAATTTGGTAAGTAATTGTATCGTGGTATGGTCTCACCTGACCTTTAAATTTTACTTCTTTAACGCCAAGAGCGCGTCCCCTGCCTTTCCCGCCGGCCCAAGTAAGGAAAAAACCAACCAACTGCCAAAAGCCATCCAAACCGAGGCAACCCGGCATTACAGGGTCGTTTTTAAAATGACAATCAAAAAACCACTGTTTTGGATCAATATCTAATTCTGCAGTGATTTTGCCTTTACCATAATTTCCACCATCATTAGAAATGTGAGTAATTCGATCTATCATCAGCATTGGAGGTGTGGGGAGTTTCCCATTTTTTGATCCAAACATAGCTCCAGAGCCAATTTCAAAAAGATCTTTTTTGGTGTATGATGATTTTATGTTCATTTATTTCCTTTCACAAAGTGTAGAATTTACACAGCAGGTATGATTTTGGCGTTACTCTTTTGCAAGGACAAAAAGCATGACTAAATTATAGATTAATACAAGGAGGCATATATGTCAGATTGGGTACTAATTCTTGGATGTTCTACCGGGCACGGTGGCGCTACTGCAAAGCGACTTGCAGAAGATGGCTATGGAATCATAGGATTTCATTTTGATCGTGGAGACGTAAAAAAAGAAGCAGAAGCAGCGCGCGAAGCTATTGGAAAAATTAATGGTGGTAGAGTTCATTTTTGGAATACCAACGCAGCAGATTCAGATACGATGGACGAATACATTCCGAAGATTAAGGAAATCACCGGAGGCAAGCCCCTGAAGTTGATGCTACACTCTATCGCGTTTGGAACCACTACCAATTTTTTCGGTGAAAAACCAGTCACTCAAAAGCAAATGGATATGACCGTTCATATTATGGGGAACTCGATGTTATACTGGACGCAAAAATTGTTTGATGAAAAACTACTTGGGCAAGGATCTCGAGTTTTGGGATTAACCAGCGAGGGGAATTATGTTGCGATGGATGGGTATGGTCCAGTAAGTGTTGCAAAAGTAGCGATGGAGGCAATTATTAGACAAATTGGCTGGGAGCTGGGCGAGCACGGGATTACTGCCAATGCAGTTCAGGCGGGCGTAACGCCAACTCGCGCTTTAACTAAAATTACTCAGAATTGGGAAGCTTGGGTTGAAAATACAAAAAAGCGGAACCCCATGGGTCGCACGACAACTCCTGAGGATATTGCTAAAACTATATCAATGCTTCTACAGCCGGAAGCCAACTTTATTAACTGCTCCATTATATATTGTGATGGTGGCGAACACCGCTCGGGTTCTTTTTAAACTTTTGTACAAAAACCAAGAAAAAGTTTTGGATCAAGAGGCTGCGGAATTTAGGAATGAGTTAGATCGGCGAGAAAAAACCACTATTTAGAGGCGAGCATGTTGGTATTGTGCTTCCCATTTTTTGGAACGATGATTTATCCATAAATTAATCCGGATGCATAAAATCAAATGACATTCATCCAATATTTACAGCAAGTTGACTTCCCCTTTGTGGTGCACCTTATGCGCGGCATTACACATTTAGGCGATGAAGTATTTTATATTCTTGTATTGCCTATTGCATACTGGTGTTGGAGAAAGGATGCTGCAGTACCGCTTGCTTTATTATTGATTTCTACCCTTGTGTTAAATGTGGTACTTAAAGAATACTGGAGTATTTTGCGACCAAACGAGTCAATCCGATTAATTGAAGCAACGGGATTTAGTTTTCCTTCTGGGCACGCTCAAGCGCCGATGGTTTTGTGGGGCTATATTGCATGGATGACAAAATCTTACCGATGGCCTGCCCTAATTATTTTCCTTATTGGAATATCACGCGTATATCTTGGAGTTCATTTTATCCAGGATGTAATCGCAGGGTGGCTTATTGGATTTACAACGCTATATCTTGGAATTCAGATTCAAAAAAGGATTGAATTCCGTAAGATTCAATTTGAGCCAATTCCCATGGCATTAATATGTGGTTTTTTGGGCGTATTGATACCAACTGTATTCTATCATGAACTAACGGTAAAAGGTGGAGGGTTAATGGCAGGAGCTTTATCCGGTCTTTTTCTGGAAAAATCTTGGGGAAATTTTCGCATGTCGACGATTCTTTGGAAGCAGATTGCAAAAGCTATAATTGGGATGGCGGTAGCCGTGGTACTTTATTCCGGATTTAAATTTACCTTTCCGGCGACAGATTTATTCAATTGGGTAATGTTTTTATGTATTGGATTGTGGATCGGCCTAGGTGCGCCGTGGACTTTTTCGCGATTGCGTATTTAGGAATTCGAACCCGAATCCACAAGATCAGCCCGGCGTTTTACCAGTTGAACTAATTCGTGGTTCTCAACTGTAGGCAGAAGGTCAAAACATAATTCTGCCTCTGTAATTGCATAGTTCCACCACCCTTTTTTTGTGTACATAAGAGCAAGGTTATGGTGAGCTTGTGAAAGCAATGTTATTTCTTCGCGAGATAGATCTCTCGGATTTTCCGGATAAAGTCGGGCAGCTTCCCGATATTCAAGAATAGCCTCGTCCACCAATCCTTTTTGAGCGTACCAATTTCCAAGCTGAATATGTTGATAGGGATCATCTTTGCATGCGCTAAGCCAAAGCGCAGCAACAAAAATAAATATAAATCTGGGTTGAATGTTTTTCATACCTAAGTTGATCAAAGTTGGGGTTTTAGAGTTACAAAAGGCAAGAGAAAATTCATTTATTAGCTAATCATCGATATCGGAGCATCGGGGTGTGTATTTAGAGGTTCTTTTACATAAAATATCAAAAGACAAACTCCAAATCCAATGAAGACCACGATGGATGTAAAAATAACATCTGCGCCAACGATGGGTATAAAATATCCAGCAAGTACAATCGCTAAGATGGTGAAAGGCATAAGGAATGTGTCAATAATTGCCATATACATTTTTGAATCACGATTTCCCGCAAATTCGTAAACCATGTTCATTGCTGAGGGCATAAACCCTCCTTGTCCAATGCCAAGAAAAATAAAAATAGCATAAACTCCAAACATCGATTCTACAAAAAGAGCGGTCAGCGCTGCGAGCATGTATGAGATTAATGAAAAGGCAAGTGAAATTTTATGTCCAAATTTATCACCCACTTTTCCTGCTAAAAAGCTCGCTAGCCCGGATGTTACAACTGCAAGTATGGTAAAAATTCCGGCTTCACTAATGTTAAACCCAAATTTTTGCTGAGCATGAACAGCATACATGGACATTCCCGGGAAATGTGCAGTAATAAAAATTCTGCTTAAAAGATATCTTCGAAAATTTTTTTGGTGTATTAAAATAGATTGCGTTTGTTGCCAGAATTCCTGAATGGTAATATGAGATCGTTGTGTAGATGTTTCGCTTAAGTGATACCACAAAAAAAGTGAAGTTCCACCCGTTAGAGATAAAAACATTAAAAGCAGGCCCCACCCAAAATTATTTGGGAATGGGGCCGAACTGTTTAAAAGTATTTTCACAATGATTCCACCAACAAATCCTCCAACACTATTAAATGCGAATGAAATTCCTAGGAATCGCCCCCGCGTTTTTCTAGGATTTACATAAGAAATAAATTCTGTCCAAATGGGGATGATGAATCCTAATGCCAATCCATAAAGAATAAAGCAGGTATAATAAAATATCCAAGCATTTGAGCCAGAGGGCCCCAAGAATGCAAAGACAAATCCTGCAATAAAAATCGGCGGTAGAGCAAGAATGTGTGAACTAATAATTGCTTTTTTGTGCTTGCGGATATTTCTCCCTATCAAAGCAGATAAAAATTGAGGGATAGCGATCAGAATACTAAAAAGTCCTGCAACAGATATAACAATACTGTCCGGAGCCCCCAATGATTTTAAAAATAATGGCACAATGGCGTAAGTAGTATTGAAGGCAATTCCAAATCCCCAACTGAATTCGTGACCGCAGTTTAGTATTAGATTTGTTTTTAATTGTTTGGGTGAAAGATCAGTCAAGAGATTTTCGCGGTTCACGAGTCAATGTTATGATGGCTGTTAAAAGGAGTACCGCTCCTGCCAATTGTGCTGGGTCGAGCATCCTCCCTCGATAAAACCAATCAATAAATACAGCTGATAATGGCCAAAATAATTCATAAATGGTTGTATGTGATGCAGGGAGTTGTTTTAATCCGTAATAATAAATAAATAAAGCAACCGACCCCGTGGATATAACGATTAAAAATAATGTTTTCCAGTGATCCAGATTTAAGGAAAAAATATCCCCCGAACTTTGGGTAAAGCCAAAGATTGCTACTGTTAATATGGCAGTAAGTGTAAGCCTAAGTGCAGTAACGGTTGTAAAGGGTAAAGATGTTAATGCATGCTTTCCAAGGACTGTGGAACTCCCCCAACTAAAAGCTGCAAGAAGGGACAACAAGACAGCAATAAATGTTTTTTCATCTGTAAACACGATAGGCCCAATACCAAACGTAACAAGATACCCACCTAAAAAAGCAAGTGATGCAAGCAAGATGAATTGCTTTGTAAGTTTTTCTTTCAACACGACAGATGCTAATAAAATAGCAAAAATGGGCTGAAATTTTTGGAGAAGAACGACTACAGAAAGATCGATAAAATCCACATAACTTAATGCTTTGGTGTAAAAAAAAGTCCCCAAAACACCGCCACAAATACTAATCCATAAAATAGATCCCCAAGTTCGTTGGTTTAGTGATTTTATTTCATTCCAGCCACGAATTAAAAAAGGTAAAAACAAAAGAGCGCCGATTACATGTTCGCACATCACAATCAATAGCGAGGAAACATCAGACAAGTTTTGTCTGAGGATACCATCCAAACTCCAAAGGAAAGCGGCGAAAAGAATCGCGGCTGGCGGAAGATATTTTTTCATTATCCTATTTGGGATTATGCTACGCCGCCACGACCGGATATGTGAGACATGTCAATCCCAAAAGAATTTACAGCAGAATCCCACTGGTCGTTTACGGGTGTATTAAAAATATAATCGGATGTTGCGGATTGCAATAACCAGTCCCCATTTTCTATTTCGCGTTCTAGCTGATTGCTTGCCCAGCCGGCGTGCCCTAACATTAATTTGTAAAGGCTTGGTCCTTTTTTAATTGCTATGTCCTGAAGAATTTCTCTATTGCTCGTCATTGAAAAATCTTTAGAAAGTTTCACTGTTCCATCTGTTTGATAAGTTGTGGGGTGCAATACAATTCCTCTTTCAACCAATACTGGTCCGCCAAAAAATATCTTAGGAATCAATTGTAGAAAATCTTCTTCTTTGGTGAATAGATTTTCGAATAAATCTTGAATCTCGGGCCCTTCAAAAGGTTTATTAATTATCAACCCCATAGTGCCATCTTTATTATGTTCACAAATTAGAATTACAGATCGCCCAAAATAGGGATCCTGCATATGCGGCATGGATATGAGTAGGTGATTTTTTAATGTGCTCACTTCTAAATGTAGGTTAATACATAGATTACTTTCAATTCCATAAATACACTATAACAAAAAAAGTAAATCGCTTTTTGAATCCCTTTAACCAAAGAGTAAATTTACTGATGTCCAAATCGTATTTATTTAGGGAATGATGAAAAAATCAGGAAAAAATATTGTTATTAAGGGTGCCCGCCAGCACAATTTAAAAAATATTGATTTATCAATACCGCGCGATAAACTGGTTGTCATTACCGGTTTATCCGGCTCGGGCAAATCATCATTGGCTTTTGATACTATTTATGCCGAGGGGCAGAGGCGTTATGTAGAATCTCTATCATCCTACGCCCGTCAATTTTTGGGTCTTATGGAAAAACCGGACATGGATCACATAGAAGGCCTTTCTCCAGCTATTTCAATTGAACAGAAATCCACTCAACGAAACCCAAGGTCAACCGTAGGAACCGTAACAGAAATTCACGATTACTTAAGGCTTTTATTTGCACATATAGGAAAACCGAGTTGTTGGATATGTAAGCGCCCAATCCAAAGACAGACGGTCCAACAAATAGTTGATGGTGTTTGCAAGTTTCCCAAAGGAACGGGATTTAATATTTTAGCCCCGGTTGTGCGCGGGCGAAAAGGTGAACATAAAGGTGTATTTGAACAGGTGAGAAAAGAAGGCTTTTTACGAGTCAGGGTTGATGAAAAAATCAAAAAGTTGGAAAGTGCCATTAAGCTTGAAAAAAATAAAAAACATTCGATCGAAGTTGTCGTAGATCGCTTATCGCTGGAAGGCGATTATAAAGACCGCCTAATAGAATCGGTAGAATTGGCACTTAAAATTGGATCCGGTCTTATCATTATTCAAGAGCTCCCTAAAAAGGACCACCTATTTAGCGAACATTTTTCCTGTCCCCATTGCGAAGTATCAATGGAAGAATTATCGCCTAGAATGTTTTCTTTTAATTCGCCTTATGGTGCATGCACGCATTGTGATGGTTTGGGTGCTCATCGAGAAGTAGACCCGGAACTTGTAATCCCGGATAAATCTAAATCTATTATCCAAGGTGCAATAGCACCATTAGGAGAGCAACCGCGAGGGAATTGGTATGGAAGCATTTTGAAAAGTTTGTCAAAACATTATCAGTTTAACTTCACCACGCCGTGGATAAAGCTTGATAAAGATGTACGACATATGTTGTTGTATGGTACTGGAGACAATGTATTTAAAATGAAATATTCGTCCAAACGGTGGACTGGTACGTATAGCGGAGGTTGGGAAGGAGCTGTTCATAACCTCAATCGCCGGTATAATCAAACGCAATCTCATCATATTCAGGAATGGATTGAACAATTCATGAGCTTAAAATCTTGCCCCGAATGCGGCGGTTCTCGCTTGCGCCCGGAGAGCATGGCAGTATATGTTGGCAAGAAAAACTTAGGAGAAATTTCATCTTTATCTATTGTAAAAGCACAACAATATTTTTCTGAGCTTACCCTTTCAAAAACAGAACAAATCATAGCAACCCAGATTCTAAAAGAAGTTCAAAATAGATTAAAATTTCTTGTAAATGTTGGTTTGGAATATTTAACACTAGACAGAGCCGCCGCCACACTTTCTGGCGGAGAGGCTCAACGTATAAGATTGGCAACCCAAATTGGATCCCAATTGGTAGGTGTCCTTTATATTCTTGACGAACCATCCATAGGATTACATCCCAGGGATAATTCTAGGTTATTAAATACGCTTAAAGTTTTACGTGATTTGGGAAATTCAATTCTGGTCGTGGAACACGATAAGGAAACAATGGAAGAATCTGATGTGCTAATTGACCTTGGCCCAGGCGCAGGTGAGCATGGAGGCGAAATTGTATTTTCAGGGCCACCGCATAAAATCTTATCTTGCAAGAAATCAATTACTGGGAAATATTTATCCGGTAAAAAGTCGATTGATATACCGCCACAAAGGAGGAAAGGGAATGGGAAATCGCTAATCCTTAAAGGTGCTCGAGGCAACAATTTAAAAAAAATAACCGCATCGTTTCCACTTGGGAAAGTTATTGCAATTACCGGTGTTTCAGGGAGCGGAAAAAGCACATTAGTGAATGAAACTCTCTTCCCAGTATTAGCTCGGGAATTAAATCGCTCTCGGGCATATCCACTTCCTTATGATTCCATTGATGGATTGATGTATTTGGATAAAGTAATTGATATAGATCAAAAACCTATAGGCAGAACACCACGATCAAATCCTGCTACTTATACAGGTGTGTTTACTTTTATCCGCGACCTATTTTCTCAACTCCCAGACTCAAAAATACGTGGGTATAAGCCCGGTCGCTTCTCGTTTAATGTAAAAGGCGGTCGTTGTGAGTCTTGTTCGGGCGATGGAATTATAAAAATTGAGATGAATTTTTTACCAGATGTTTATGTAACCTGTGAAATTTGTAAGGGTGCACGATACAACAATAAAACTTTGGAAATTCGCTATAAGGGTAAAAATATAGCGGATGTGTTAAATATGTCAGTTGAAAAAGCATTAGATTTTTTTCAACATATTCCTCCTGTTAACAAAAAACTGACCACACTTAACGAGGTTGGGCTCGGTTATATTCGTCTTGGTCAACAGGCAACTACATTGTCCGGAGGCGAAGCACAACGTGTAAAACTTGCTACAGAATTATCTAAAGCCAGCCGAGATCGAACATTATATATTTTAGACGAACCTACAACCGGGCTGCACTTTGAAGATGTCAATATGCTTTTATCAGTACTTCAAAGACTTGTTGATAAGGGAAACTCTGTGATAGTTATTGAACATAACCTAGACGTTATCAAGTCTGCAGATTGGGTTATTGATTTGGGACCAGAGGGCGGCGATGCTGGAGGTGAAATTCTTTTTTCAGGAACACCGGAAAATATAGTTAAAGATAAACGTTCCTATACGGGACAGTTTTTGAATCCGATTATCAACATGAAAAAAGTGAATGGGAAATCATGAAAACGCCCAATGAGCTAAAGCGCGTGTTTCCGCATTGGGAAATCACAAAAGATCTTATTGATCAGTGTATTGATATTATGCTAAACCTTCGGCAAAGCGGGCATCCGGGAGGATCGAGATCTAAAGTGCATGGAATGGTCGTAACATTGCTTTCAGGCGCAATGAGGTGGGATATTCGTGATGCGGGCAAGCGATTTGGAGACAGATTTGTGCTAGTTGCAGGTCACGCAAACCCTGTTGTATATGCAACGCTTGCTGTATTAAATGAAGCAATGAGAATCAAGTTTTCACAAACTTTCAATCCAAAATATTCACATTTTAAAGGCAAAGAATATCAACTTGTTTGGGAAGATTTATTAACTCTTCGGAATAATAAAGGACTTCCCGGTCACGCCGAAATGGAAGGTAAAACTCTATTCTTTAAATTTAATACAGGACCAAGTGGTCATGGGTCGCCCCCAGCTGCCGGAGAAGCGCTAGCATTAAAATTTGCGAATGTCCCCGATATTAAAGTATTTGCATTTGAGGGTGAAGGTGGAATTACTACAGGAGCGACTCATGAGACGATCAACTCCGCATGGGGTTTGGGGCTTGGGAATTTAATTTATTTTTTAGATTGGAATGATTATGGAATTGACAAGCGTCCTTTTAGTTCAATTATGTACGGTACGCCGGAGGATTGGTTTGGCTCTCATGGCTGGCACGTCGAAGGTACGATGTATGGAGAAGATTGGGATTTGTTGACCCAAGCTTATTATAATTTATTGGTAGAAAATGCGAATCCTAATCAGCCAAAAATCCTTTATTCAAAAATGAGAAAAGGCAGAGGATATTATAAATATGATAATGAAAGTCATGGAGCAGCCCATAAGCGAAATTCAGAATTATTTTGGAAAACAAAAGAAGATTTTTCTCAAAAATATAATATTGAATTTAACAATTTTGGTAGAAGTGCGCCGGAATCGAAAGAAGCACAAATTGAAGAAGCACAATCCCTGTTCAAATCTGTTTTCTCTGTGCTGGAAACGAACCAGCCATTAGTGGATTATCTGGCGGACACTTTGGTTGAACTCGGTGAGTCTGTCCCTAATTCTATTGAGTCCTGTAAAATACAAGTTCAAGATTCTTTTCAGATTAAATCTATTATTGATGGCGAGAATCTGCCGGACGAATTATTTCTTAACCCTGGCGAAAAAAGTGCAAATCGCATTGGATTCTCAAAAGTTGCCAGTTATATCAACACGCGGGCAAATGAAAAAATCGGCCACCCGTTGGTTGTAGCTATGAGCGCAGATCTTGCTGATTCTACCAATATATCCGGATTTGCAAAAGGTTGGGGCTCTACAGAAGATTCCGGTTTTTTTGATCGGAATAAAAACCTAGATAGTCCGCTGATGCCACAAGGAATTACGGAATTTACTAATGCTGGAATGATGGCCGGTCTCGCTACCGTTAATTTTTCTAAGGATCCATATTCAAACTTTAATGGATTTTATGGAGCAATGAGCACGTACGGATCTTTTAGCTATTTAAAATACGGTCCGATTAGGCTTTTTAGCCAAATAGCTCAGGATTCTGATTTAAAAATTGGGAAATTGATTTGGGTTGTGAGCCATTCCGGGCCAGAAACCGCGGAAGACAGTCGAACTCATTTTGGTATTTTTGCTACAGGCGTTACACAACTTTTCCCCGATGGTCACATTATTAATATTCATCCATGGGAACACAATGAAGTTGCTCCGGCATTTGCAGCGGCCCTGGATACAGATGTGCCCATCATTGCAATCCACTTAACTCGACCGTCTATTGAAATTCCCAACAGAAAGGCTCTTGGGATGGCTTCATGTTTGACAGCCGCTAAGGGCGCTTATATAATTAGAGATTACGATATAAATAAAAAAAAGGAAGGCGTTGTAATTGTCCGCGGAACCAGTTCCACTAATTCTATTGTTAAGTTACTTCCACATATTGCTGAAAATGGCCCCAATGTTAAAATTGTTTCAGCTATATCGTGGGGACTTTTTCAAAGACAAACGGACTCATATAGAAAATCAATCATTTCAGAAAATGAATTGGCAGATTTGATGATTATAACAAATGGCGCAAAACGACTTATGCATAAATGGTCCACGAATAAAATGGTTGATGATTATTCTATAAGCTCCGATTGGGATAACCGTTGGCGAACAGGTGGATCTTTGAATGAAATAATATCGGAAGCACATTTAGATCCTAATAATATTCTAAAAGGGATAGAGCTTTTTGCTAAAAACAGACAAAAGCGTCTTTCGCAACTCATATCAGAGATTCCAAAGAGTTAATTAAAGTCTTTACTTGGTGCCCCCACGGATCATTTTGTATCTTCTTGACTTGCAACTATGTCCAATTCAATCATTTCCTATATAATTCATGACTGACACTTACATTACCGATCCTACTCGAATCGAAGACGATGTTGCTGTAGAATCAACACTGCGCCCTTCAAAGTTTGAAGATTTTATTGGTCAGGAAGAATTAGTATCAAGCTTAAAACTTTACATCGAAGCAGCAAATAAAAGAGGTGAATCGCTAGACCATGTGCTACTGTTTGGGCCTCCCGGTCTCGGAAAAACAACTTTGGCAAATATAATATCCCGCGAACTTTCATCGGAATTAAAACTATCTTCCGGACCAGTACTTGAGCGTGCTGGAGATCTTGCGGGAATGCTTACAAATCTTCAACATCGGGATGTTTTTTTTATTGATGAAATCCACAGGTTGAATTCCGTAGTGGAAGAATATATGTATTCTGCAATGGAAGATTATCGAATTGAGATCATGATTGATAAAGGCCCAAGCGCCAGAAGCGTTCAGTTAAATTTGGAGCCTTTTACACTTGTTGGAGCAACGACTCGCCTGGGGAATATCACTTCCCCACTCAGAGATAGGTTTGGTGTTGTGCTTCGGGTGGATTATTATGATCATGATTCTCTATTTCAAATTGTAAATCGTTCAGCTGGAATACTAGAAGTGGATGTGGATGAAGATGGAGCCAAAGAAATTGGCAAAAGATCGCGCGGGACCCCCCGAATCGCAAACCGTATTTTACGTCGAACTCGCGACTATGCGGAAGTCAAAGCTGATGGTAAAATCACTCTTGATGTTGCAAAAAATTCTCTTGAATCGATGGGAATTGATGAAAATGGACTGGATGATATGGATAGAAAAATATTATCAACTCTTATAGAAAAATTTCAAGGTGGACCAGTTGGCGGCAGCTCATTGTCTGTAGCAATTGGCGAAGATGCAACCACCATTGAGGACGTGTACGAACCCTATTTAATAAAAGAAGGATTTATTCAACGGACATCCCGTGGGCGCATTGCCCAAGAGCGGGCGTTTAAGTTGTTGGGTAAACCTCTATCTAAAAAACAACAGGAAAGGTTATTTGAATGATTAGTAAAAAGAAGAAGTTTAAACTAACGGATTTTGATTATCAACTACCCAAAAAATATATCGCTCAATATCCGGAGAAAAGGCGAGATCAGTCAAAATTGATGGTTGTACACCGAGACACGGGTGAAATTGAACATAAATTATTCAGCAACCTTGTTTCATATACACGCAAAAATGATTTACTGATTACCAACAATACTCAGGTTTTTCCTGCGCGCCTTTTTGCCAGCAAAGATAGAACGGAAGCAAAAGTTGAAGTGTTTCTTTTAAGAGAGCTTGAAAATGATCTTTGGGAAGTGATGGTGCGTCCGGCAAGAAAAGTTAGAATCGGGAATAAATTGATGTTTACCAAAAAATTCCACTGCGATGTTATTGATAATACAGTTTCTGGTGGCCGAGTAGTAAGATTTGAATATGACGGAGATCATATTTACAATATTATTGACCGAGTTGGCATTTCACCCCTTCCACCCTATATTACGAGAGACCCGGAACCAATGGATAAAAAACGGTATCAAACTGTTTTCGCCAAAGAGCGCGGTGCTGTTGCGGCGCCAACGGCGGGGTTGCATTTTACCCAAGGGTTATTGAATCGGTTTGAAAAGAAAGGTGTAAAACATGCGAATGTAACACTTCATATTGGCTTAGGAACATTTCGACCAGTTCAAGTGGAAGATTTGAACCGACATCAGATGGATTCGGAATACTTTGAGGTTACACCGAAGACCGCACTCAAAATCAATGAAACAAAAAAGAAGCGCAGACGAGTATTTGCTGTTGGGACGTCAACAGTTCGTGCACTTGAAACAGTCGTTGTGTCGGGATTCCAAATTACTCCTAAGCGCGGTTGGACGGACAAATTCATCTATCCACCGTACGACTTTAAAATGGTAGATGGTATGGTCACTAATTTTCATCAGCCCAAAAGCACCCTTATTATGATGGTATCAGCTTTTGCCGGACGTGATCTTATTATGAAAGCCTATCGGGAAGCTAAAAAGAACGATTATCGCTTTTTGAGCTATGGCGATGCGATGCTTATTATCTAATGGTTTTTCCGGGTAAAGTGGGTGCTGTAATCCCGGCGGCAGGATCTGGGAAACGATTTGGCGAAAAGAAACAGTTCAAACAACTTGGTCGCCGACCACTTCTTTATAAAACTCTTAAACCGTTTCTTGATTGTGATCTTGTCAGAGAAGTCGCAGTGGTTGTTCCCGAAGAAGATGTTGTTCAGATTCATCGCGAAATAAAATCAATTTCAAGCGCAACTAATTTATTTGTTGTGGCTGGTGGCAACTTGCGACAAAATTCTGTTCAAAGTGGCATTTTGGCCCTTTCTGAGGATTGTAGCTTAATCTGTATTCACGATTGTGCCCGTCCGTTTGTTACTGAGGAAATGATTATTAGCACTATCAATGGATGCGAAGATACTGATGGATGTATTATTGCTGAGCCCTCAATAGATACTGTTAAAAAAATTCAAAATGGATTTGTTGAAAAAACATTAGATCGAAAATATATATGGCTTGCCCAAACTCCACAAACTTTTCATAGAGATATTTTAATTAAGGCTCTTGAAAACGCACAGAATAATGAGATTATCGCTACCGACGAATCTTCATTAGTTGAGCGTATTGGTGGTAAGGTAAAAGTAATTGAAGGATTGCCTGGAAATAAAAAGATTACAAACCAACTGGATTGGAAAATTCTTGAGGCAGGAATCATTGATTAAATCTGGAATAGGATTTGATGTTCATGCCTTAGCCGATGGCGAAACCTTTATTATTGGCGGGGTAGATATTAAATCGGAAAAAGGTTCAGTTGGCCACTCGGACGGCGATGCTCTTATTCATGCGATTGTAGATGCTATTCTAGGTGCTGCCGGGTTGGGAGATATTGGGAATTTGTTCCCCAGTAAAGACGATCGGTGGAAAAATGTTGATAGTAAGCAGTTCCTTTCACGCACTTTGAAAGAAATAGAAAAATCAAGCTTAGAAATCGTTCATATAGATAGCACAATCATCCTAGAAAAACCAAATTTAGCCGAATATATTCCGCAGATGCGTTATCAAATTGCCTATACTTTAAGGGTTGATGAAACTTCGGTGTCTGTGAAAGCAACTACCACAGACAAACTAGGGATTATCGGCAAAGGAGAAGGTGTCGCTGCTATGGCCATTGCCACCCTCTCTTCAATCTGATCATTATGAATTCCTTGTCATTCCTAGCTCGCGCCAAGGTTAACATTGGTTTAAAAATCCTCAGGCGACGCGAAGATGGCTATCACACCATTTCTACTCTTTTCCAAGAAATGGATTTTCATGATACAATACACATCAGCATGGAAAGCTCAGCCTTTTCGCTTACCACAAATTCCCCATCAATCCCGACTGACGAAACCAACATTTGCTACAAAGCATGGAAAACTCTAAAGGATACATATCCAAAGGTTGGTGGTATTTCAATTTATATTGATAAGCAAATTCCTGTAGGATCGGGTCTTGGTGGCGGATCGTCTAACGCAGCAGCTGTTGTGAAGGGGTTGAATAAACTATATCATATTGGATTGACCAAAGAAAACCTAAATAAATTGGCAGTAAAGATTGGGTCCGATGTCCCCTTTTTTATTTGTGGTGGAACTCAGGTTGGTGATGGAGTTGGTGAAAAACTTACTCCTATTCAACAGAAGATTAGAGGGACATATCTTTTAGTTGTTCCATCATTTACAATCAGTACATCTTGGGCATATGGGCAAGTTAAAAACTCATTGGAGAACAAGAATCAGACAACTAACTTCGCCGACCTTTTAGAAAGGGAACCTATTCCTTTCAAGCTGTTTGAGAATGAATTCGAAGATGTGGTAATTCCTGCATATCCAGAAATTGGCGACATTAAATCCAGAATGATAGCGTCTGGTGCAGTGTTTGCGAGTTTGTCGGGTAGCGGTTCGACTGTGTTTGGAATTTTCAGCGACGAAACTTTAGCATTAGAAGCGGATCGAAAGTTCAAACCACAGTATCGTACTGTTCTCACCCACCCAGTTTAATATCCAGATTATCAGAATTTTTCATCTTCATTAAGTAGGGCCTATTGGGATATTATTTGATGGAAAAATCCGGATTGCTAGTCCGGCTAATGGTGGTTCGAATCCACTCTTCCCAACTATTGCCGGGTCGTCTAAGGGCAGGACCGCGGCCTTTGACGCCGTTAATCTTGGTTCGAATCCAAGCCCGGCAACTAAAGAAAACATTATGAGTGAAAGAAAACTAAAAATATTTTCAGGACGTAGCAATCCCGAACTTGCTAAGGGCATTGCCGATCAACTGAATCTGTCACTTGGCGATATTTCTATAAAAAATTTCGCAGATGGTGAACTCTGGATAAAATTTGAAGAGAATATTCGTGGAGATGATGTTTTCATTATTCAATCCACAAATTCTCCAGCGCAAAACATTCTTGAGCTTACGTTAATGCTGGATGCTGCTGTGAGAGCTTCTGCCCAACGAGTTACAGCAGTCGTTCCATATTTTGGTTATGGGAGGCAAGACAGAAAAGACCAGCCAAGAGTTCCTATTTCTTCGCGTGTATTGGTAGATATGTTTACGGCCGCAGGCGCCAATCGATTAATTTCAATGGATTTACATTCCACACAAATCCAGGGGTTTGCTTCTATTCCTTTTGATCATTTATACAGCCGAATGGTTCTTTTAGAGGAAATAAAAAAATTAGAATTAGAAAAGGACAACTGTGTTGTGCTTGCTCCTGACGTTGGGTCTGCTTTGATGAGTCAGGCATATGCCAAGAGATTGGGGATGCACTTCGCTTTGATTGAGAAGAGACGATATGAACATAACCGAGCCGAGGTTACTCATTTAATTGGCGATTTAAAAGACAGACATGTTTTAATCATTGATGATATGATAGACACAGCGGGCACGACGGTCAATGCGGCTACCGCAGCAAAAGAAAATGGCGCAAAATCTGTTACTGCGATTGCAACGCATGCCATTTTATCGGGTCCAGCAGTTGAAAGAATTAAAGAGTCAAATATTTCTAACCTTATTGTAACGGATACTTTAGAAATACCTGAAGACAAAAAAATGGAACAAATGAAAATAATCACAGTCTCCCAAATATTTGGGCAGGCAATTCAACGAATTCACACAGGCGAATCGGTCAGTGCCCTGTTTGAATTTTAAAAAGGAGCGATCTCATGGCCAATTATACTGAATTAGATCTTGAAATACGTGAAACACTTGGAAGCGTAGCATCGAAAACGCTTCGATCTGAAGGAAAAATTCCTGCGAATTTTTATTTTCATGGCGAGGATAACCAAAACCTCGTTTTAGACAAAGGGGTTTTTCATAAAGCCATTCAAAGTGGAAGTCATATATTTGAGGTTGAACTTGAAGGCAGAAAACGGCACGTTATGGTTAAATCAGTGCAATATCATCCCGTGACTGAAGAAATAATACATATTGATCTTCAGGGTGTCCATATGAGCGAAAAAATTGGTATTTCAATCCCAATTATACTTGAAGGAGAATCCCTAGGAGTAAAAGATGGTGGTGGTGTTCTTATGCAAAATTTGTCTACTTTGGACATTCAATGCCTTCCGTCAGACGTGCCGGAGAATGTAGTTATGGATATAACTGATTTGGACATCAACCAAAACTTTACTGTCAATGATATTTCGCTGGGAGATGAGATCGAAATTATTAATCCCGGAGATACTACAGTTGTAACAATTCAACCTCCGGTCACCGAAGTTGAACTCGAACTTCCGGAAGAAGAACTCGCAGAAGGTGAAGAACCCGAGGATGGTGAAGATGTTGTTGATGGTGAAAAGGTCAAAGAAGGAGATGACCCGAGCGAAAGAGCTTCCAAGCAAGAATTTTCTGATGATAAAAAGGAAGCTAAAGAGAAGCCATGATCGCCTTTGTAGGGCTTGGGAATCCTGGAAATGAATATGCAGACACAAAACATAATGCAGGCTTTTGGGTGGTGGATGAATTGTCCAGGCGTTGGGGTTGTCGGTTTTCACCGGGCATCGGGGATTACGTATATGCAGAATCTAAAAAATTCGATTCGTTACTTATGAAGCCTACCACTGGAATGAATGTAAGCGGAGGCGCTGTGAACCACTTTGTCAGTGAATTTGGCATGTCTATTTCTGATTTACACATTGTTGTGGATGATGTTGATTTGCCGCTTGGTACAATCCGAATCCGCCCCAAAGGTGGCGATGGTTGTCATAGGGGCATGGAATCTGTGATTTATAGCTTAGGGATCACAAATTTTCCTCGGCTGAGAATTGGCGTGGCAGCGAGCGACCAAAAACGTCCCGCTGAATCGTATGTGTTAAAAGCTTTCAGAAACAAGGATTTACTTGATGCAGCCGAATCAGTTCAAATCGCAGCTGATGCAGCAGAATCAATTATTCGTAATGGAATTAATAACACAATGAACCATTATAACTCAAAAAAGAAAGATGAAGCATGATTAATGTAACTCAATATTTATGGGCCGTTATTGGTGCCGGTGTTTTGGCGCTAATATATTCAGCGTGGAAAACAAGTTGGATTTCTAAGCAGGATGAAGGCACAGATCGAATGAAACAAATCGGATCCAATATAGCGGAAGGCGCAATGTCATTCTTGAAGGCTGAATATAGAGTGTTAGCTATATTTGTGCTGGTGGTTGCGCTTTTACTAGGGTATGCAAATGCAGGAAGAGAAGGGTCTAGTATATTGATTGCCCTTTCTTTTGGCGTTGGCGCTCTAGCATCGGGATTTGCCGGATTCCTCGGAATGAGAGTTGCAACAAAAGCAAATAATAGAACTACCCATGCTGCACGTACAGGCCTTGCTCCTGCGCTAAATGTGGCGTTTACCGGCGGATCGGTTATGGGTCTTTCGGTTGTGGGATTAGGCGTAATTGGTTTGGCAGGATTATTCACATTTTATCAATTTTATTTCGATGCAGATTATCCAAGGATATTAACCGTTATTTCCGGATTCTCTTTAGGCGCATCCTCGATTGCGCTTTTCGCCCGCGTTGGTGGTGGTATTTATACAAAAGCAGCAGATGTAGGTGCGGACTTAGTTGGGAAGGTAGAAGCTGGGATTCCTGAAGATCACCCACTAAACCCGGCTACAATTGCAGATAATGTTGGTGATAATGTTGGCGATGTGGCAGGTATGGGAGCAGATTTATTTGAATCATATGTTGGTTCTATTGTTGGTTCAATGGTTTTGGGCGCGAGCATTTTAGTAGCAGATAGTTTCAATCTGAATTTTGTTATTCTGCCGCTTCTCATAGCGGGGTCGGGGATTTTGGTATCAATTATCGGAACTTTTATGGTTTCAGTTAAAGAAGGTGGAAACCCTCAAAAAGCTTTGAATATTGGTGAGTTTGGTTCATCGGCCATCATGGTTGGCGTAATGTACTTTTTAATTACATCCTTGTTGCCGGAATCCTATTCACTAAATGGTGACTATACTAACCTTGGCGTCTTTTGGGCATCAACTATTGGACTTGCTGCCGGTCTTGGTATTGGAATGATTACAGAACATTATACTGGTACCGGGACGTCGCCAGTTAGATCTATAACAGAACAATCTATGACAGGATCTGCAACAAACATTATTGCCGGACTCGGAGTTGGAATGCAATCGACAGCAGTTCCAATTTTAATTTTAGCATCGGCTATTATGGGTGCTCATTATTTTGCAGGATTGTATGGAATTGCAATGGCGGCACTAGGTATGCTTGCCAATACAGGAATTCAATTGGCGATTGATGCATATGGCCCCATTTCTGATAATGCAGGCGGTATTGCCGAAATGGCCGGTTTACCCGAAGAGGTTCGTGAAAGAACTGATAAATTGGATGCGGTTGGAAATACAACGGCCGCAATCGGTAAAGGATTCGCAATCGGTTCTGCTGCTTTAACCGCATTGGCTCTGTTTGCCGCATTCATGGTGCAAAGTGGAATAAAATCTATTGATATTTCCAATCCCATGGTGATGGCCGGTTTGTTTGTAGGCGGAATGCTGCCGTTCCTTTTTTCATCAATGGCAATGGGCGCCGTCGGTCGAGCAGCGATGGCAATGATCGAAGAAGTTCGTCGACAATTTAGAGACATTCCAGAACTTAAAGCGGCATTAGAAATACTGGATAAAGGTGATGAATCATCTTGGTCCGAAGAGGATAAAGCAACCTATGAGGCCGGACTTGATAAAGCTGAGCACGGAAAATGTGTTGAAATATCAACTCAATCTGCGATAAAAGAAATGGTGCTTCCTGGAATTCTTGCAATTTCATCTCCGGTAGTAGTTGGTTTTACTTTTGGCGCAGAAACTTTAGGAGGTTTACTTGCCGGGGTGACAGTGACCGGAGTGTTAATGGCAATCTTTCAATCCAATGCCGGCGGTGCCTGGGACAATGCAAAGAAAATGATTGAAGAAGGTGTGGAAGTAAATGGTGTAATGCTGAAAAAAGGATCGGACGCGCATAAAGCAGCTGTTGTTGGCGATACCGTTGGTGATCCATTCAAAGATACATCGGGACCATCGCTTAATATTTTAATAAAACTTATGTCTGTGGTGTCATTGGTTATTGCACCACTAATTGCCTAAAAATCAGGAGCAATATATGAAATACTATGAAACCCTATATATCCTGAATCCGAATTATGAGGAACAAAGGATTCAAGATATCATTGGGGATGTAAATAAAGAAGCCGAAAAAATAAAATATTCGGTTATAAATCATCGAGTTTGGGGGAAAAAGAAACTTTCGTTCTCTATTTCAAAACAAAAATATGGTACCTTTATTTTACTTCAGTTCGAAACAACAGATTCATCTACATTAATTGAATTAGAAACTTATATCAAACTGAACAAGAATATAATGAGGTCTCAAACAGTAAAGCTGGATGAAAGGCCGGAAGTTTATCTTGAGGAAACCCGAAAAGATGATGTTGGGCAATCAATAGATGAAGATTCGAAGAGCGATGTTGAGTCTCAAGAAAAATCCGAATCTGATGAAGTTGCCGATCCAGAACCGGAAAAGGAAACTGAATACTCAGATTCAGAAGAGGATTCTATAAAAATTTCTAAACCCGAACTCGAATCCAAAGAAACTCAGGAAGATAGTCCCGAAGATGAAGAAAAAGAGGAGGAATAACAAATGGCATTTGTAAGTCGCAGAAAGATTTGTTTTTTTAAAGAAAACAACATTACAAAAGTTGATTATAAAGATGTAAAATTGTTAAAACAGTTTATCAATGATCAAGGGAAAATTATGCCTAGGCGCGTAACTGGCACATCAGCAAAAATGCACCGCAAGGTTGTTCGAGCGATAAAACGCGCCCGTAACATCGCTTTAATGCCCTATACAAATATTAGTGAAAATTAAATCTGGAAAAACCGGAAGGATATAATTATGGAAGTCATTTTATTAGACGATGTAGAACCACTTGGCGAAGCTGGTGATATCATTACTGTTAAACCAGGGCATGCAAGAAATTTTCTTTTCCCACGAGGTCTTGCCGTTAGGTCCTCAAAAAGAAATCGTGCGTTGTCCGATGAGAAAAAACGGGTGTCGGAAGCAAGAAAACTCAGAGAGGTTGAAAAATATTCACATCTAGCAGATCAGGTAAAAAAGACAGAAATCACAATAGAAGTTCAAGTAGGTGAAGAGGAAAAAATATTTGGCTCTGTTACAACATTAGATATTCACAAAGCAGTGTCGGATAAAGGAATTAACATCGACAAAGGATCAATTGTATTGGACGAACCCATAAAAGCACTTGGGATTTATCATATCCCCGTAAAAATTACCACCGACTTAGAATCTGAAATCAAACTGTATGTTATAAAATCTTAATATAAGACAATTGGTAATCTATAAATCCCTGTGAAGCTTTAAGCATCACAGGGATTTTTGTATTATTTAATGAATTTTTCCTTTATATCCAGCGGCAAGCCAGAAAGTGTATTGTCTAAGTACCGACCCTCCCCGTTTAGATTCAAAAGAGTTTAATTTTGTAATTGTTTGAAAATAATCTTTCAACGCTCCCGGGTATTGTTTCCCTTTCCAAATAAGTAACAAATCTTTATTGACGAGCATAGAATCAGGGTACAAAAATGAATATAAAGTTTCATGGTAATTGATTGACAAACATACTGCCTCAAGCTTTGGTTTTAAATACACATTAATCATAGAAGGAACTTGGAAATTATTTGATGCAATCCGCCATTCGCGATCGCCCAACTGATCCTTAAAATATAATTTCAATTCGTCGTCAAAGCTGGAGTAATAATAATATCTATTGGTGATATCGTTTTTCCCATGAACGGGTAGAAAAGGTAAATAGGTTTGAATTGTTATTATTCCTATAAGAATTAGCGAGTATATAATTTGGAAATAAAACTGTTTTCTATATTGTATCCAGTTTTGACCAAAGATGATTCCGCAGACAAAAAATCCACCAAAAAATACAGGCGCAGGCCAATTTACTTCCATTCGGGAAAAGAACGAGTGTACAAGAAAATAGATTAAAGGGATTATGCCAACCAGAGAAAAATAAAACACCGCATCCGAATTTTTCTTTCTTTCTTTGTGTTTTAAGCAAATCTCAAAAGGTTTGGTAATAGCATAAAAAAATAAAACTGGTCCCACCAGAATGAATAACCCAGTCCACAATTCTAAAAAAGTTCCCCACCCTCCTTTCCCAGAAACATGAGCACCTTGATATGCAAAAAATGCCCAGCCATTTTGAGCATTCCAAAAAATAAATGGGCTGAATACAATAATAGCAAATAAAAATGATAAATAATATCGAGAGTCTTTTAAAAATTCTCTTTTTCTAGAATTTAAAATAGGGTATAAAGCAATCGCAATGGCTGGAAAGAGAGCAGATATTTTTGACAAGAGAGCAAATCCCAAAAGTATGCCACCGGGAATCAGGTATTTTGGATCTTTGTGGTACGCTTTGAAATAGGTAATAATTGTAATAATTGTAAAAAAAGCAAGTGGAGCATCAGGAGTAATTATAATTCCATTGGTGTGGAATAAAATATTGGCAGTTACTAGTAATGATAAAATAATGCCAGTTCGTTTTGAGAAATATTTTTTTCCGAATTCATAAAGAATCCACCCTAACCCCGAAAGCATTAACACCGCCCCAATGCGTACACCAAATCCATTCTCCCCAAAAAGGCTGGTGAAAGTCCAGATTACAATTCCAACAATTGGTCCATGGTCAATATAACCCGGAGATAGGTGGCGCGCATACATTGTGTAATAAGCCTCATCGTCAATAATCATTGTGGTTCCGATAAATATTAATCTCAGAATAATCAAAGCAAGCGATAACATTAAAAAAATGATCTGTTTATTATTATTTAACATAGTTTTTTTATATAATTATTGCGCAAGAATATAAAGAATCTATTGCCACTAGGCGAACCTCTCCTCTATTTTCAATCATCATGTTTGTTGATGTTGCCTTCCCAATTTCAAGCTACCGGGTATTTACCTATCGCGTCCCAGCCTCAATATCTGGTTCCATCGCTGTAGGTTCCAGAGTAAAAGCCCCATTAGGCCGAAGAACAGCTCAGGGAATTGTTGTAAATATGCGGAAGAAAACCAAATTTAAGGGACGAATCAGAGAAATTAATTATCTTGTGGATGAACAGCCGATCCTAAATGAATCCCTATGGAAACTTATTACATGGATCAGCGATTATTATCTTGTTCCTATTGGAAAGGCAGCAACCGCCGTACTTCCATCCCGCTATTCTACGCAGGTAAAACCCAAAGTCAATAAAACCGTCATGCTTAAAAAATCACCAGATATTTCTTTGGTAACAGAGCGAGCGACTTCTCAGAAAAATGTTCTTCAATATTTATCTCATAAGATAACCCCCATATATATTCATGAATTGAATGCAGTAGTAAAAAACCCACACCAAGTGTGCACAAGACTCGCAGAAATTGGATTAGTGGATATAGGTGAAGAATCAATGTTACCTGCTGCTACGGGATTTTTAGATGAACCTATTTTTAAAAAAATCAATTTCAACGATGATCAAAAAGAAGTTATTAATCAACTATCAAACTCTATAGATTTGAAGGAATTCAACCCATATTTATTGCATGGAGTAACAGGCAGTGGAAAAACTGAAATTTATATCGAGGCCGCCCGCAAAGTTTTAGCTAAGGGTAAATCTGTTATTATTCTTCTACCGGAAATTTCATTAACTCCACAAATAGCCGGTCGATTCAGAGCCGCCTTTGGCGATACAGTAACTTTATGGCATTCGAAATTAGGACAATCAGAACGCTCATGGATTTGGAAGCGAGTTTGTTTAGGCGAATGTAAGGTGATAGTGGGCGCGAGAAGCGCCGTCTTTATGCCAGTGAAAGATTTGGGTCTAATTGTATTGGATGAGGAACAGGAATCATCCTTTAAACAAGAATCTCCCGATCCGCGTTATCATGCTAGAGAAGTGGCATTAATGCGGGGGAAAATTCATAAATGTGTGGTTTTATTATCCAGCGCAACGCCTAGCCTTGAAAGCTATTACAATGAAATCGTAGGCAAGATTAATCCATTAAGTTTACCCAGAAGATTTGGTGGTGCTAAGTATCCATTGGTGCATGTAGTTGATATGAATCTTGAAGCTGAAGAAGTAGGAAATCCACGATATATTTTTTCATCTCTCTTGCAGGGAAAGATTCAAGAGCGACTTGATAAGAATGAGCAGGTGATATTATTACAAAACCGTCGTGGGCATTCGCCAGTGGTAAGGTGCCTAGATTGCGGACACACGGAAATGTGCCCTCATTGTGAAGTAACCTTGACTTACCATAAACAAGGGAATACTCTGAAATGCCATTTATGTGGTTTGATTCAGTCTCCGCCGCCAAACCAGTGTAAAAATTGTTCCAGCGATCTGTTACAGCTTTCCGGAATTGGAACTCAGCGCGTGGAAGATTTGGTAAAAAGTACTTTTCCGTCAGCTAATGTTGAACGAATGGATATAGATTCTGCACGCTCGGCGAAAGATATAAGTCAGACGCTGTCAAAATTTGGCAAAGGTGACATTGATATTTTATTAGGTACGCAAATGATTGCCAAGGGGCTAGATTTTGAAAAAGCAACTTTGGTTGGAATCATTAATGCGGACACTGGTTTGTATCTTCCGGATTTTCGTGCAGGAGAAAGAGTATTCCAGTTAATATACCAAGCCTCTGGTCGTGCGGGAAGAAGAAAAAAACAAGGCGAAGTTGTGATCCAAACCTATGACAAAGAAAACCCGGTTATTAAGGCGGCATCAAAGCTCGATTTAAAGAAATACTATAATGTATTGCTTAGTGAAAGAAAATCTCTGAATTATCCTCCATTCAGCTGGATTGCAAAAGTAGAATTTTCCGGTAAGTCGAAACAAAATGTAGAAAAAGTCAGTCAAAAAGTCAGCAAAGTATTTCCGCATTCTTTTAAGGGTTTGGATATACTCGGTCCTGCATATTGTTATCGGGAACGCATTCGAGATAATTGGCGTATGCAGATAGTATTTAAATCAAATAAAGACAAAGATGCATCAGGAAAAAAACTACACACCTTTCTTCGGAAGGGATTAAATATTGATGATATGAAACAGAATCAAAAGGGTGTCCGAATTACCATTGATATCAATCCAGTATCATTATTATGAGATTGAAATCGACAGCTATATTTCTTGTTTTGATCCACGTATCTTTTGCCCAGGTTTCATTCCCCGGAATGGATCTGTGGTTTCATCCGCAAACATTGGCGATGGCTGGTGGTGGAGAGTGTATACAATCCTTAGAGTCTGATCGGTTTAATCCTGCTGTCATTCGATCCGATGGACGGTTATTTTCAATCGGTATCATTAGCTATCCGGGAGATATTATAGCAGAGTCAGTTTCAATTCTTCTTCCAAGAAAATCCCGAACAATATCTGTTAGTTTAAGACATTTCGGATATGGAATTTTTGAAGGGAAAGATAATAATAATATTTCCACAGAAAATTACATGTCGTCAGATTCTTGGCTAAGTGCTTCATCTACATGGTCTGATACTAGTAAAATATATGCCACAGGACTAAATGCCGGAATCTTCATTAGCAATTTGGAAAAATATCAAGCTGTAGTATTGACAATGGGTTTGGGAATTTTAATAACACTTCCAAATGATTTAGGCAAGATATCAGCAACCATACAAAATGGAGGAATGCCGATTGATCATTATACCGGCGTAGAGGAAAACTTGCCAATTCGCATATCTTTTGGTGGGGCAAGAAAACTAGCCTACCTTCCACTAGAGTTAGCTCTAGACGCTATTTATTATCCGGGAGAAAATTCTACTAGAGCACATTTGAGCGGAGTTGTTGATTTTCCCTATCATTTTCAACTAAGATTAGGCACAACAAGCATGAAGCTAAACCAGCAAACAACCTACGGTGTTATGAGAGATTTTTTTGCAGATACCGGATTTGGATTATCTTATTCTTTTAGCGAATATTCATTTGATCTTGGTACGTATATGTATGGCAATGGTGGTTGGGCCTCGGGATTGGGGTTTGGGTTGAAGTTTTAATGAATGATATGAATACGAGTTCCAAAACATTTGAGAATAAGCAAAGTATCTAATGACTGCTGATTATAAAATTGTAATAATTGGTGCCGGAGTTGTCGGATTGGCAATAGCTAGAGCTTTGGCCAAAAAGGGTGAATCGTCTGTTTTGATCTTAGAGAAAGAAGATAGTTTTGGTCATGGCACCTCCAGCAGGAATAGCGAAGTGATTCATTCCGGACTCTATTATCCGGATGGTTCTTTAAAGGCCTCATATTGTGTGAGGGCAAATAAACAGTTGTATCAATTTTGTGATGAAGAAAGTATATGGTATAATAAATGTGGGAAATTAGTGATTTCCCAAAAAGGACAGAATGCAGAATTAAAGAAATTATTTGAGCAAGGTCGTCGAAATGGTGTTGATGGGATGCGGATGATTGGTAAGCAAGAAATTGTCTCTCTAGAACCGAATATTGATGCAGAATCAGCAATTTTTATTGAATCAACAGGAATTATTTCAGCTCACGAACTCATGTCTGCATTTAAAAGAATTTCTACAAACGCAAATCATGATTTGTTATACATGAGCACGGTAAATAAGGTCATTCATAATGATAAAATATTTTCAATCACCGTTGGTCAGAATGGGTCAACCGAAGATCTCGTTACAGCCAATTGGGTTATCAATGCTGCAGGTCTTTACAGCGCTGAAATTTCAAAAATGGTGATGGATGCCAATACTCCGAAGTTACAATATTCTAAAGGTGAATATTTTAAATTATCATCAAAATGGCGATCTGCATTTTCGCATTTGGTGTATCCCCTCCCAGACAAAGAACACGATTCGCTTGGAATTCATTTAAGTTTTGATAAATCTGGAATGGCGAAACTGGGACCAAGCGCCACTTGGCTGAGTGACTTTGCTGAAGAATATGAAGTTGACTCTAATCTGAAAAAAATGTTTTTTAATGAAGCCAATAAATACATTCCCGATCTAAAGATAGATCAAATATCTCCTGATTTTTCTGGAATACGACCAAAATATTTTCATCCAAATCAAGCTCATGCAGAATTTTATATTCGCCATGAATATGAAGCTGGGTTGGAAGGATGGATTAATTTGATTGGGATAGATTCTCCCGGCCTTACATCCGCGATTTCGATCGGCGAAGATGTAGCTGGTTGGGTAATTAACTAAAATAATAAGGTAAACATGATATAAATATTAAATAAATATTGTATTACTATAAAATATAACATTAATATTCGGAATGATTGACGCCAAGGATATTAGTATTTTATCACTTTTACAATCCAATTCAAGAATGACTGCTAGTGAAATCGCTGAGTCTGTAGGGATGTCTGTCCCCGCTGTAACTGAAAGAATTAAAAAGCTGACTGAAGCCGAAATCATTCAAAAGTTTTCAGCGAAATTGGATGCTAAAAAATTGGGATTTGACTTATCGGCATTTATTGCAGTTGTAAGTTCCTCATCCGATCATTATGAAGATATTATTAGTGAGTCTATAAAAAACCCTTCTGTGATGGAATGCCACTCTGTTACAGGTGATGGAAGTCATTTATTAAAAGTTAGAGTGAAAAGCTCGACTGGGCTTGAGAAATTACTGCGGGACATTCAGGCTTGGCCCGGAGTGATCCGCACTCACACATCTGTAGTGATGAGCACTTACAAAGAAGGTTTCACCTTAAAATTATCGTAAAAACCTACCTACAACCAATAAAGGAGATCAAACCATGTCTAAAGTAAAAGCAGAATACATTTGGATTGACGGGCACCAACCAACATCCAAATTGAGATCAAAAACCAAAATCATTGAGGGACCTATTTCATCTTTAAAGCAAATCCCGGAATGGGGGTTTGATGGATCAAGCACCATGCAAGCCGAAGGACGCAACAGTGACTGTATGTTGCTGCCGGTTTGTTTTATTCCGGATCCGATTAGGGAAGGTGATGATATATTAGTTATGAATGAAGTCCTAAATGCAGATGGCACGGTGCATAAATCGAATTCGCGAGCTGAACTTTCTGAAATTGCCGATAAGTATAATGATCATGAGCCATGGTTTGGGATTGAACAGGAATTCACATTTTTTGTTGGGAGATCTCCACTTGGTTGGCCCGATGGTGGATATCCCGCTCCACAAGGTCCATTTTATTGTGGCGTTGGAGCTGACGAAGTATTTGGTCGTGAAATTGTAGAAGATCATATGGATGCATGTGTAAGAGCAGGAATTGGATTATCGGGTATTAATGCTGAAGTGATGCCTGGACAATGGGAATTTCAGGTTGGGCCACTTGGGGCGTTGGAAGTTTCAGATCAGCTTTGGCTCTCCCGTTGGCTTTTATATCGAATTGCAGAAGACTACGGTGTGAATGCGACACTTCATCCCAAACCTGTAAAAGGTGACTGGAATGGTGCGGGTGCGCATACGAATTTCAGCACAAAAGCAATGCGAGAGAAAGGTGGTATAAAAGTAATTGAAACTGCTTGTGAAGCTTTGGGTAAAAGACACGAGGAACACATTGCAGTGTATGGTGCTCATAATGAGGAAAGGCTAACCGGACTCCACGAAACCTGTTCTATCCATGAATTTCGATATGGAGTAAGCGATCGAGGTGCTTCGGTACGCATTCCAATGGCGACGGCGAATGATGGTTATGGATATTTAGAGGATCGCCGTCCTTCGGCAAATATGGATCCTTACGAAGTATGCAAAATGTTGATTGAAACCTGTTGTTCTTAAAATTCCCTATCAATTAACACATTAAATAAAAGCCTTTTGCAAGGATTTTATTTTATCCAACAAATGAACAAATAATCGCTGTAATAGTATAAATTTGATTATGAACAATAATCGGTTTTATCTAGCTGTTATGTTTTCTTTCTTCTTGCTCCAATCCGTTGGGATTTCAAAAGACGAAAACAATTATCCAATCATTCTAGTTCACGGATTTATGGGATGGGGGCGTGATGAAATGGCTGGATACCGATATTGGGGAGGAAAGTTTGATATTGAAGAATATCTAACGGAAAACGGGTTTGAAGTATATACGACCTCTATAGGTCCGGTTTCGTCGAATTGGGATCGGGCTATTGAATTATTTTATCAAATAAAAGGAGGGCAAGTTGATTATGGTAAAGCGCACTCTGATAAATTCGGAATTACTCAAAAACCCAGTGTTAAAAAATTCCCAGGACTTTATCCAGAATGGGATTCCGATCACCCGATACATTTAATTGGACATAGTATGGGCGGGCAAACGGTTAGGATGTTACTTTATCAATTAACGCACTCAATTTATTCAGACTCTCTTGATATTATTCTCGAAGAAAGCGATTTGTTGGGTGAGGAACATTCAGATTGGGTTCGGTCGATCACTTCGATTTCAACTCCACACGATGGAACTACGTTGAGTAATATTGTTACTAGTACTGCTCCCCTTTTACAAGATATTATTGTCCTCGCATCAGCTGTTGGAAACGATTTTTACGAGTTTGATCTTGAGCAGTGGAAATTTAATAAGTCAGCGGATGAAATATGGATTGATTATTTTAGAAGGATGCGAGAGCATCCAGCTTGGAAAACAAAAAATATCTGTTCTTGGGATGCAAGTATTAATGGAGCAAAAGAATTGAATACATTATTAACGGTAGAGAAAAATGTTTACTATTTCTCATTTTCTTCATCTTCAACTTCTTTGGACTCTACAACTGGATTTCATGTACCAACTGACAATATGCCGTTTATACTTCGAGGATATGCTAGATCAATGGGTAAAAAGGTTGATTACTGGGATGATGGTTCTCATACGGATTCCACTTGGTATGAAAATGATGGAATTGTAAATACAATTTCTATGCGTAGCCCCACAACAGGACTTCAGGGACCAGATCCGGTTGTGGATTATCGTGAAAGTCGGGAATTAATTCCCGGGCAGTGGAATTTTATGGGCACTATTCCGGTTGATCACAGAAAACCGGTTGGTCATTTTTTATCGGGTAATTATTCGATAAAAGAAGTATTTAAGTTGTATAAAGATCATTGCACTTTGCTTTATTCAATCCCGAAGTAATGGATAGAAATAATATATTATTTCCCCAATCTAATGATTATAGAATTCTGTTATTATTTGTAATATACAACTATGGAATTTGGTGAATTACTAAAAGATTTCTTCTTAGATCTTCAATCGCTCTTTAGGAGTCGAATTAGCAAAGGATCTATAACCCTTCCCCAGGTATTATTGATATCAATTATTCCAGATGATGGAATTGATATGTCGTCGTTAGCCAAAAAACTTGGTGTAGATAACTCTACTGCTACACGATTGGTAGATAAAATTATCGAGAATCAATGGGTTAAAAGGAAAAAAAGTAAAATTGATGGGCGCGTAACCTTAATTATCCTTACTGATAAAGGTGAAGAATTACAGAACGAAATAGAATCAAGGATAGATACATTAGGGGATGAAATGGAATTTATTATACCACTTGAAAACCGTGATCAATATAAAAACATTTTGTCATCCTTTCATTGGCAAGTTTCAAAATTATTATTAAAAGAACAATAAGTATGTATAATACAAATATTAAAAATCTTTTAACTTGGTATTCTAGAAATAGACGAGAAATGCCATGGAGAAAAACCCAAGACCCTTATAAAATATGGATTTCTGAAATAATGCTACAGCAAACACAGGTAAAAACAGTCATTCCGTATTATAAAAAATGGATAAAAAAATACCCAACAATTAACCATGTTGTTTGCGCATCAGAAAAGACTTTACTCAAATCTTGGGAAGGATTAGGATATTACCGACGGTGCAGAAATTTTCATACAGCATCAAAAATTGTAGAAAACAAGTTTGATGGTATTCCACCATCAGACTATCAAATTTTTAAATCTCTTCCGGGAGTGGGAGATTATACTGCCTCTGCTGTTATGTCAATATGCTTTAATGAATTTTATCCGGTTTTAGACGCTAATGTAAAACGCGTACTAGCTAGAATTATGAAAATCAAAAAATTTACAGCAAAAAATATAATTAGAATCAAAAAGACTCTAGATTTGTGGATTTCAGCAGTAAATAATCCCGGCGATTTCAATCAGGCAATGATGGAATTAGGAAGTCAAATATGTATTCCCAAAAAACCGAATTGTCTAAATTGTCCACTGTCTGATCTATGTTTAGCTTTTATAACCAAAAGTCCGGAAAAATATCCTGCTCAGTTAAAACTTAAAAAAATTCCCACTTACGATGTTAGCGTAGGCATTATTTGGGATAATGATAAGTTTTATATACAACGTCGGGAAAATAAATTGCATCTAGGTGGAATGTGGGAACTTCCCGGCGGGAAAAGAAAATTAAATGAAAGGTTGGATACCACGGTGGCAAGAGAAATTCAGGAAGAATGCAACATCAAAGTGATTGTGAAAAGTCAAGCCGGGTTTGTAAAACATCAATATACACATTTTAAAATTAATTTATCTGCCTACCATTGTAATTTATCAAACGGGAATTCTATTCCAATTACAAAAAATACAAAATGGATTAAACAAAAAGACATAAATTCTTTCCCTTTTCCGAAAGCAACACTTAAGATATTTGATCAATCATTATCATGTTGAAGACTCTTATTTCTCTTTTACTTTGGCCGTTGGTAGGAATAATATTTATTCTGTTTTTTTCATTTTATTTGCTCCTTCTGCTTTTCATCCCAGTAAAAAAACTGCATCCAATAGTAAAAGGCGGCTCAAAATTAATGATGTTTTGTGCCGGCCAAAAATTAAATGTTAAAGGGACCCCCCCCAAAAAAACAGGGGAACCTTATCTTTATTTATTTAATCATGAATCCATGTTCGATCATTTTATGTTGGTAAGCGCAGTGGATCATTATATCTCTGGTGTTGGAAAAGAGTCTCAGTTTTCTTGGCCGATTTGGGGTTTTTTGATTAAAAAATATGGTGCAATACCCATTCAAAGGTCCAATTTGACTAGCGCAATTGAAAGTTTAAGTCTAGCGGAAAAAGAAATAAAAAAAGGAATTTCATTTATTATTTCACCAGAAGGAACAAGAACGTTAAGTGGATCAATGGGTCCCTTCAAAAAAGGAGCTTTTCATGTCGCTAAAAATACTGGCGTAACTATTATCCCAACGGGGATTATTGGCGCATATAAAGCAAAGAAAAAATATGATTGGCATTTATACCCCGGAACTTTAACTGTGAATTTTGGTGATCCTATATATTCAGGTGATTACAAAGATTTAACAGTTGAAAACCTAAGAGATCTTGTAAAAGAAAAAATAACTAACCTGATTTCCTAATTCTAAAATTATTTTATGATACCATTTTTAACATTTGATCTCACCATTCTGATGCTATCCCAATCTTTAATTGGAATGTTTATAGCGATTGCACTTATTCAATCCGGGATTGATAAAATATTCGATAGAAAAGGAAATATTGCTTGGCTCGAAGATCATTTTAAGAACTCTATCCTTAGAGGAACGGTGCCGATTACTTTAAGTATTATAACTTTTCTTGAATTGTTCGGAGGTGGTCTTTGTTTATGTGGAGCAATTCTTTATCTATTGAATTATAGTAGCGATTATTTAATCCTTGGTTTCATTATTTCAGGAATAAACTTCATGGTTCTATTTTTTGGCCAAAGAGTTGCAAAAGATTACGAAGGTGCAGCGGTTTTAGTTGGATATTTTATTTTAACCATACTTGGATTGCTTTCATTCACAAAATAAATAAGGAAAAAAAATGAGCGAAAAGATTCTATTAAAGAATATTAAAGAATATCAAAAGTCATCAGATATTTCTCCAACGGTAAAATTAGCACGGAACGTTTCCGTCCGAGGAGAAATTATTGACCTTGCCATGGACTGGGAAGCGTTTAGAAAAATTGATCATTCTTTTTCAGAAATGGTAAGTGGGCAAATGCCTATTACTAATCAAAAATCAAGCGGACGTTGTTGGGGATTTGCCGGGTTGAACCTTTTCAGGATCTATTTGGGGCGTAAATACAATCTCAAACAGTTCGAATTCAGTCAAAATTATTTTATGTTTTTTGATAAGTTAGAAAAGTCGAATTATTTTTTAGAAAGTATCATTCGATGCGCAGATGAACCTTGGGATAGTCGTTTGGTAATGCATTTACTAGATGATCCAATTCAAGACGGCGGACAATGGCACATGTTTGTAAATCTGATTCATAAATATGGAGTTGTACCGCAGACAGAAATGCCGGAAAGTTATCAAAGTAGTAAATCTATGCGTATGAACCGAATGATCGCTAGAAAGTTGAGGGAGTTTGCAAAATCCCTTAGAGATTCACACGCTAAGGGGAATACAATAAAAGAGTTGAGGAAAATCAAAAAGGAAATGCTTGGGTCTATTTTTCAAATTCTTACTATCAGCTTAGGATCGCCTCCCGCGTCGTTTGATTGGCAGATTAGAGATAAAGATAAGAAATTTCATCGGTTTGAAAAGTTAACTCCAAAAACATTCTTTAAGGATCACGTAGGATTAAATTTAACAGATTATGTGTGCCTAATCAATTGTCCCATGTCTGACAAATCTTACAATGAGGTTTATACTGTCGACTATCTTGGGAATGTTATAGAAGGCGACATCATTCGTTATTTAAATCTATCATCAAATGAATTAAAAACAGTCGCTGTTAAATCCATCCAAGATGACAATCCTGTTTGGTTTGGCTGTGACGTTGGGAAACATTTTCACAGGAATTTGGGTGTGATGGACATGGATTTGTTTGATTTTAATCTCTTTTACGGAATGGATTTCCCTATGACAAAAGCTGACCGATTGGAATATGGAGACAGCGCCATGACACATGCGATGGTCTTCACCGGTGTAGATTTAGATGGCAAGGGTCGTGCAAAAAAATGGCGAGTGGAAAATTCTTGGGGTGATAAACGAGGAGATAAAGGTTACGATATTATGACGGACTCATGGTTTGATGAGTACAATTATGAAGTTGTTGTGCATAAGGATTATCTTTCGAAGGATCATTACTCTTTGTACCAGAAAGACCCAATAAGTCTTCCACCGTGGGATCCAATGGGCGCTCTGGCGCGATAGCATTTGAAGGATCAATATCTTTTAAAATCTAACGTGGTTTTTCTAAACCACGGATCATTTGGTGCCTGCCCTAAGCCCGTATTTGCAGCATATCAGAATTGGCAGAAAAAACTAGAGAGCCAGCCTGTTCAGTTTTTCGAAAAAGATATTTATTACTATCTGAAACAAGCCCGAGCCGATCTTGGGAATTTCATTGGTTGTGAAGCTGCTGATGTTATTTTTATCCGCAACCCCACGACAGCAATCAATACCATTATCCGCAGTTTAAATTTCGATCCGGGATATGAAGTGCTATCCACTGATCATGAATACGGGGCATTGATTAGAGCCTGGGAATGGTATCAAGAAGAAAAAGGGTATCAATTTATTCAACAGGAAATTATCCTACCCGTAATCTCACATGATTTATTTGTGGAACGTTTTTGGGAAGGTGTAACTCCTCGAACAAAAATAATATTTATAAGTCAAATTACAAGTCCGACCGGATTGATTTTTCCCGTTAATGAGATATGTAAAAGAGCACGGTCTGAAGGAATCCTAACTATAATAGATGGCGCCCATGTCCCCGGGCATATTCCATTAATCCTAAAAGGAATGAAACCGGATGTGTATACAGGCGCCTGCCATAAATGGCTGAGCGCACCCAAGGGATCGACCTTTTTCTATGTAGAAAAAAATCTTCAAAAAGATATTAAACCACTGATCATAAGTTGGGGAAAAGACATGGATCCCTCCTCATCACCGTTTGTTTATGAAAATCAATATCAGGGGACTGGGGATCCAAGTGCATTTTTGGCTGTGTCTGATGCTATTAAGTTCCAGCAGAACAATAATTGGGAATCTGTTAAAAAAATATGCCGAGATTTAACGCGATTAACTCGTGACCGGATTTGTGAGGTCATTCATTCAAATCCAATTTGCCCAAATTCGGAGGAATGGCTTGGCCAGATGGCAAGTGTGGAAGTTCCAAATGTTAACAGCTTAAATCTTAAAAACGAACTGATGTCAAAATACAATATTGAAATACCTGTTTTTACTTGGAAAAATAAAAATTATCTCAGGGTTTCGTTTAATGCTTACAATGATGAAACAGATGCAGATAAATTGGTATCTGCATTACAACAATTGTTGGCCTAAAATTCCAAAATCATCCCACCTATTGGCATTGTTGTATATTGCCAACTCATTACTTTTGATCCATCTTCGATATAAACATATTCATTGGGGTTGGGTCGGTTCAAAATATTTATAATATCCCAAAATGCTACAAGATTTACTTTCTTAAAATTAAACCGCTGTTGAATCATAATATCCAA
>JABIDL010000042.1 GCA_018651745.1 Candidatus Neomarinimicrobiota bacterium
CCAAGAACGTGGCCGTCTTTCACCCGTTTATTATCTGTAATTGCAATGCCCACGCGGTGGTTAGCCAAGCCGGGAACGAGCCCGCTTTCCACTAAAATTTGTGCTCCGTTGCAGATACCCAAAACCGGTTTTCCGTTTTTCGCTTCAAGTTTGATTTGTTTCATAATAGGATCAAGCGCCGCAATCACGCCGGCGCGAGAACGGTCTTCGTAAGCAAATCCGCCTACAATAATAATGCCGTCAAAGTCCGACAATTTTTCTGCCGGTTCATTCCATAAAAATTCAACTGGATTTAGTCCCACTCGACGGCAGGCCATAAGCGTTTCCCGTTCGGTGTTTGATCCAGGGAATTGGATGATAGCTATGTTTATTTTGTTTGTCATATTTGATAGTTATTAATTCAAAATGAACTCATCCGAACTCATTATTTTTGAGACAATTTCATCATTTAATTCGTCCAAATTGATAAAAGAATTAGCAAGGTCAATTAGTAATTTTTTAGATGCATTATTTACCAACCATTCAGCGTCTTCTTTTATTTTTTGAAAGGATTCACTCCCATGAAAATGGTGGAATTTTGCCATCATTCTTATTCCGACCAATTCTTGTTCATAATCGAAACTATCAATAACAGGTGATACTTCACTTTTTCTTATTAAATCTATTGCAACATCAGTTCTTAATATTGCGAATTCCCAATTTTTTGCTTTTAAAAATGCCTTGGCTTCTCGATAATAGTAAAATGTAACAATTGATGGAAGTTGTCGATTTTTTGATAATCCATATTGTGATAGAATTCCAGAATTGGCGCAATGAAAGCTCCAGGCTTCATTATCTGGTTGTCCTAATTCACCATATATATGTCCCATTAAATTATCGATTTCATGATTTTCTTCATTTGCTGATGCACAACCAAGTTTTACCAATGCAGCATTATATTCTTTTTTATCAAAAAGATATTTTGCTTCCTTATAAAATTCATCACACCGTAACCTTTTCTTTTTCTTGTCATTAAAAAAGAAAACCAGCCACCCAACAGTAAACCCCAATAACGAAGAAATTAAGAAGAATTCAATTGATGAAAGACCAAACATTATAATTTTTTTCTTTGTGTTCTCTGCGTCTCTGTGGCTATTTTATTTAAGGATAACATTTTTCTCTCCACTTATAATCGATCCAATCTCATATACTTTTGTTAAATCTTTTAGTGCATCTGTTACTTCATTTACATCAGAAGGATCTAGAATAAAGACCATTCCGATTCCCATGTTGAATGCGCGAAACATTTCGTTTTCATCCACATCACCAATGGATTGCATCACATCAAAAACTGGAAGTGATGGCCAGGATTCTTTTTGAAGTTTAACGCCACATCCATTTGGTAAAATTCTCGGGATATTTTCTACCAGTCCACCGCCGGTAATATGGGCAATTCCTTTCATCTCAATCCCTGAATCCAAAACAGAAAAAACATGATTTGTATAATTAATATGTGGTTCCAATAATGTGAGCCCAACAGATTTTTCCAATTCAGGAATCGTATCATTCACATCATAACCGCCGATTTCAAAAAAGAGTTTTCGCGCGAATGAATAGCCGTTGGTGTGTAAACCGTTAGAAGGAAGTCCCAATACCACATCACCGGGTTTAATGTTTTCGCCCGTAATAATTTTTTCTTTTTCTACGACACCCGTAATGATGCCAACCAAATCGTGTTCACCGGGTAAATAAGTATCGGGCATTTCTGCTGTTTCACCACCTACCAAAGACACGCCGGTTTCTTTGCAAGCTTTTACCATCCCGGATACAATTTCTTCAACAATTTCGGGTTTCAGCTTATCATTGGCGATATAATCTAAAAAGGTGAGTGGCCGAGCGCCCATGACCAAAATATCGTTGGCGGCCGCGCTCAAAAGATCAACCCCGATGGTATCAAACTTTTCCATCTTGCGAGCGATAATTGTTTTCGTCCCCACACCATCAATACTCTGAACCATGACGGGATGATCGTAATTTTCAAGTATAGGTTTCAGATCGTAAAGCGAACCGAAACTACCGAGCCCTGTAAGCACATTGGATGTAAAAGTTGACTTAACCCCATCTTTAATGCGATCGACTGCTTCGTTGCCAGCATCAATATCTACACCGGCTGATTTGTAATCTATTTTTTGTTTAGCCATATTATTTTACCACGAAGACACGAAGGCACAGAGAATGAAACAAAATATTTTCTCCGTGTGCTCTGTGTCTCTGTGGTTTAAAGTTTGTTTCGAAGACCATTTGTCCATGCTTCTTTTGTTTTATTTACAGATACTTTGATAACACCATTGATTTGAATTTTGCTTCCGCCCGTTGTACCGATTTCAATAGCATTCAATCCATATTTTGAAAATACGGTATTTATTTTATCTAAATTTTCCGGCGATACTTCTAACGCGAATCCACCCGTTTCAGAAAATAAAATTTTATCAGTTGAAAGTTCGGAATCAATTTTTACTTTGCATCCAATCGCGTTCTCAAAAGTCATTTCTGCAATTGCAGAAGCAATACCGCCGTCCGCAATATCATGACAGGATAAAATTAAACCTGCATCAATGCAGTCAGTGAGCGCAAAGATTTGGTTTTTAACTTCTTTTAAATTTGGTTTTGGCACGTTGGCGCCCAACTCATCAAAAAGACTATAATAAACCGATCCACCCAATTCATCTTTCCGTTCGCCAATCATAAGTAAAACAGAATCGGATTTTTGAAAATGCATAGGAATAGTATTATTCACATCTTTTAACCGACCCAAGCAACTCACAATAGGGCTCGGTGGAATTGCACCCCTTTTTGATTCATTATAAAAACTCACATTCCCCGCAATAATGGGCGTGGCATCATTGGGGTTATCTTTTAAAGTGATGGCGTTGCACGCATCGGAAACACCGCGAGTCGCTTCCACAAATTCCCACATTTGGTTGGGCTTTTCAGGGTTCCCAAAACAGAGACAGTCTGACAAAGCGTGGGGAGTTGCGCCCACGGCTGCCACATTCCGCATGGATTCCACCACAGCATTTACACCGCCCCAATAAGGGTCAATAAGTCCGTATCTTGGATTATGATCAGTAGAAAGAGCAATGCCTATATTCCGAATCTCTTCGGGATAATTTTCAGAATTAAAGGGCGCCAATACGCCCGAATCTGCCAACCCCGTTTCTGTATGAATTCGCCCTTGCACCTGTTTATCGTATTGTTCGTAAATAGGTTCACGGCTGGCCATATTTTCATGAGATAAAATATCCAACAAAACTTGATTGTAGTCTGTCGGTTCGGGAAGTTCCGGTTCAGTAAAAATTTGTTTCCGCGCTTTGTAAGGGCGATCATATAAAAAACCTTCCGTTACTTCTTTCGCTGGAGCGTTCACGATTTCTTCATATCCATTATGGACTATATATTGACCGTCATTTCGGATTTTTCCTATAACCGATGCGCGCGCTCCTTCACTCACCCCCGGTAAATCAAAGACTGAATTATAATGGTCTAAAACTATAGGCGTTACATCAGGCGAGCATACCCACATAAATCGCTCTTGTGTTTCGCTACAGAGATAAACAGACGGATGTAATCCATCCATGCCAATATGAATTTTATCCATCCAGACTTCTGCGCCATAGCCGGATGTTTCGGCCAATTCCACACTGGCACACGCCACACCGCCTGCACCCAAATCCTTGAAACCGATTTTATCGATTAGACCTTTTTCTTTTAAAATGTCAAACAGGGCATAGGATGATTTTAGCAAGTGCCGCTCCAAAAACGCATTTGGCTCCTGAACAGCTCCTTTGTTTTGTTCTTTCATTTCTTCTTCTAATTCTAATGAAGCAAAGCTGGCGCCGCCAAACCCACTATTATCTGTGGGTTTCCCCAGTAAAATCAAATCAAATCCATCCGCATTTTTTGGGGCGTAAGAATGAATAATATCATCTTCCCGAACGATACCAAGCGTTACGAGTGTAACTAAACAATTTTCATTATAACCTTCATGAAAATATAAATCGCCACCAATATTGGGGATGCCTAACGGGTTCCCATAACCCGCCACACCCGCCACTACACCATCGTGAATCCATTTTGTTTTATTATTGTTAATATTTCCGAATCGAAAAGAATCGGTGACAGCAATCACTTCTGCGCCCATACATAATACATCGCGAACATTCCCGCCCACGCCGGTTGCTGCGCCTTCGTAGGGCACAATTTGAGATGGGTGATTATGGGATTCGTGACTCATAACAATGCACCAGCGATGGCCGTTATTATCTGTGGCGACAGCTACAACGCCCGCATCTTCTTTGGCACCCAAAACTACATCAGGACCTTCTGTGGTAAATTGTTTTAAATGGTTGCGACTGCTTTTGTAGGAACAGTGTTCTGAACCCTGAATAGAAAATAAAATAAGTTCAGCCAACGATGGCGCGCGGCCCAACATTTCATTTTGGATCTTAAGCACCTCATCTGGCGTAAGTGGAATATTGAGTTCAACAAGTTTGGATTTGATATCAGAATCAGAAAGCCCGGCGAAGTCGATAATTTCTTTTGTAAACGCCATTTGATTATGCCACGAAGGCTCGAAGACACAAAGATACTATAGATTTATTCTGTGTCTTTGTGCCTTTGTGGCTGAGATTCATCTTATAATCGTCTCATGGCGTTGGGGTCCCACTGATACAATCTTAACAGGACAATCCACTTCGTGTTCTATAAATGAAATATAATCTTTTAAAGTTTGTGGCATGGCATCATATCCTTTATCCCAAATATTTTCAGGAAGGTCTCCCCACCCCGGAAGTGATTCATAAATAGGTTTTGCATTTCTGTATTCAGTCAAACTTGCAGGCATTTCGGTGATGCGTTTTCTATCTACATCGTAAGCGACGCAAATGGGTAATTCGTCAAATCCATTTAATATATCTAATTTTGTCAGGGCAATTTCTGTAAGTCCATTCACGCGAACTGCTTGGCGCACTTGAACCAAATCTAACCAACCCACTCGGCGAGGTCGTCCAGTTGTTGTGCCATATTCCCCACCTTTATCCCGAAGACTTTTCGCTTCTTCACCATGAATTTCTGATGGTAAGGGACTCTCACCTACACGACTCAAATAAGCTTTTGTAACGCCGATAATTCTATCAATATCTCTAAAGCTTACGCCGGTTCCGGTAGAAATATGTCCCGCTGCTGTGTTGGAAGAAGTGGTGTAAGGATAAACGCCGTGATCCACATCCAACGATATACCTTGTGCGCCTTCAAATAAAATAGATTTGCCGGATTTGTGGGCATTGTATAAAATGACCGACGTATCATGAATATAGGATTTTAATTTTTGGCCGTAGTCTAAATACGTATCAAAAATCTCACCCATGGAAATATCCAAAGATTGGTCAAGCGTTTTTTCAATGATTCCTTTGGAAAAAGCATACCCTTTTTCCAATTTTTCTCTAAAAATATCCATATCCAAAAGGTCAATCATACGAATCCCATTTCGGAACATTTTATCCGCATAAACCGGAGCAATTCCACGGCGAGTGCTTCCGGCGGCGAGATTGCCTTGATGTCCAGAAAGGGCTCCATCCATGGCAATATGATAAGGCATAATCACATGAGCACGATCGCTGACCATGAGTTTTGGGTCGATACCTTTTTCTTTTACATAAGCAATTTCATCGAGCAATGCTTTGGGGTCCACCACGACACCATTACCAATAATGGACATGGGTTCGCCGTAAACAATTCCGGACGGAATAAGATGAAGTTTGAAAGTGACATCGTCAACGATGATGGTGTGGCCGGCGTTGTTACCTCCGTGAAAACGAACCACGTAGTCGGATTCACCAGCAAAGAAATCAGTGATTTTTCCTTTGCCTTCATCGCCCCATTGGGCACCTACGACGGCGGTAATGTTAGATTTTTTTAAAGGCAAATTATCAGCGCTGGTTTGGTATTTCTGATTTGGGAATCATGCTTTAAACTTGGGAATAAGGTATTCTAAGATTACATCTGCAAAACGATTACAGGAAAGTTAAGAATGGAATATTTTTTAGGTGCCTTTTAGGCACCTAAGTAGTGGGTAAGAAAAAAAAGAGTTGCACTGCCCTATAAAAAACCTGTAATCTAATAGCACGCGTATGATACATAACACAAGTTGAAAGGAGTACATCATGCAAAAAGGAAGTGTAAATAGAGTAATGCTCGCGGGGCATTTGGGTGGCGATCCTGAAAGCCGTTTCACCCCATCCGGGACAGCGGTAACCAACTTTACCATGGCTACGAACGAAACGTTTAAAAATAGCGATGGTGAATATCAGGACAAAACCGAATGGCATCGCTGTGTTCTTTGGGGAAAGTCAGCAGAAGTTGCTGGTGATATCCTAAAAAAGGGCCAGCTAACCTATGTGGAAGGACGTTTACAAACCCGCTCTTGGGAAGACAAGAATGGAGTCAAGCGTTATACCACAGAAGTTGTTTGTGATAATTTCACAATGCTTGGTCGGCGTTCTGATAATCAGGGCGGAAATTCGCAAAGTCCAGATGGCGGTTCGCCTAAAGATGAGGACGACCTCCCGTTTTAATTAGGTTGTTTTAGTAATCTGGACAGAAAGGGGGCTGTAATTAGTCCCCTTTCTTTTTTTAGGGCTTGGGTGTTTCTAATACCCGTTATATTTAATTATGGGTCATGACTAGAATGCATAAGATAAAAGGCTGTAAGTTCTTATATGACAATGAGAAACAAGTATGTTAGGCGTTCCCATATTTCCGAGAAGAAATTTAGACAATTGGTTAAGCTGTTTTCTTTGGATCTTGACGC
>JABIDL010000043.1 GCA_018651745.1 Candidatus Neomarinimicrobiota bacterium
GCGTCAAGATCCAAAGAAAACAGCTTAACCAATTGTCTAAATTTCTTCTCGGAAATATGGGAACGCCTAACATACTTGTTTCTCATTGTCATATAAGAACTTACAGCCTTTTATCTTATGCATTCTAGTCATGACCCATAAAATTAAATTAAATCTTGGGGTTCTCACTTCTTTAACCTCTAATTTGCTACCTAGAAGTTAAGAATAAATAAAATAATGTGTTTATTTGAAATTGAGAATAATTCTAGGTAATTATGCAGAAGAAGGACACAGATCATTCAAAACACACCCTCCACATTGTGGCCTTCGTGCAATACAAACCGCCCGACCGTGATCAATTACCATGTGAGTTAGTTTTATCCAGTCATGCTGATCAAATAAACCCATCAGTTCAAATTCAATCTTTTTGGCATCTTTGGTATTGGCCAATCCTAGCAGATTCATAATTCGCACCATATGCGTATCTATGACCATTGATGGAATCTTATAAATTACACCTAGAACACAATTTGCAGTCTTTCTTCCTACGCCGGGGAGTTTTACCAACTCTTCCATCGTTTCGGGGATTTCTCCGTTGTACTCTTCTACAATTTTCAGATTCGCCCCTTGAATGCTCTTAGCTTTCTGATTATGGTATCCGCAGGAATGAATATCTTTAGCGAGCTCGGTGATATCTGAATAGGCAAAATCGTTAGGGCTTTTATATTTACGAAATAATTCTGGTGTTACTTGATTTACGCGATGATCAGTACACTGAGCGGATAATATAGTTGCAACCAGCAATTCATGTGGGCTCGAATAATTGAGCGAGCACTTGGAATCCGGATAAGAATTATATAGCCGTTCGACAACTACCTGTGCCCTTTGTTTCCGCGCTTTTTTATTTTCCTTAGGCAAGGATCTGATCCAAAATTGTTGGAAGGTTTTTGATCAGGGTAGAACGCAAAATAACTCGATTGAATCCACGCGACTTCCAATTTTCCATTTCTTCTTTGGTGTGAGAGTCAGCATATCCAATAACATAAACGTCATCACAAAGTTTAAGTAAATCTTGGCTTATTGTGGTGCTGATGACCAATACTTTGGTATCTTGATTTAATTGATCCGGTTTTTCCAGGAATTCTACCTCGTGGCCAGCCGCAATTAGTTTATCGGATACCTTTACGCCGAGTTCAAATTCTTTTATGGTTAATGCAATATGTGCCATTTAGGTTCAGACTTTTTTAACGCAAAGACGCTAAGTCGCAAAGATTAAAAATGTATATAATATTTTCTTCTTTCATCTTTTCCCCTATTGATCTTTACATTTTACTCATCGGACATTGCGGTTAATACCTAGGATGCAATTAAGTGTTCAATTCGTTTTTGAACTAAAGGTAAATGTTTTTTTTGAATCCGTTTCGCTAAAACTCTTAATGCTTCCAAAAACGGGATTTTTTCTAATCTTTTTTCGTTTTCTATCAATTTTTCCGCAATAGGAATAAAATATGTATTTCCATCATCAAAAAATTCTACCAAATCAGGTGAAGCCTTATTGTCTAATACAGCCAATGGTTTAACGCCACAAGCATTATCAAGCCAATAGGATATTTCTCGATGGTAATTTTTAGTTCTAACATATTCCGATGTCCAAATTCTGAACACACTTGTAAAGTCCAACCAACGTGCCGGGTTGAATTCTGAAATCACATAATTAATACTATCCCTTGGATGCAAATCGATTCCTTCGTGCATTTCCAATGAGGGTACTTTTTTCATTTCATTTAACAAGCACCTAACAAATGGCCATGATCCTTTTGGATCATTCTGGAATGCAAATGCTCGCAAAATATGATACGTAATGGAACCAAATTCCGGAATATTGGTTAATGCATATTCCGCTAAACTTTCCAATACTGCGGGGCTTTTATCCGAAGCTAAATGAATTTTTGCTGCCTCCAAATCAATGGCTTCAATATCACCAATTTCAAAAAGATTCCAAAGGTCGGATATAAATGCAGTTTCTCCAAACCCTTCCGAACTGGCTTGATTTAAGATCCGCTCATCATCATCTCTTTTTGCCATCCCTGTTATTGTCGTGACCGCAGAATTCAATAATATCTCCGATGGATGGTCAACATCGTCACCTATGATATTTTTTAAGACATTTGTTGTAATAACCGGATGGTGTTTAGCGGAACCATCGTGCACGATTTGAACAGATATTTTAAGGAAATAAGCAAGAAAATCTCTTAAAGATTTCCCACCCATTAATGCATCGTTCACCGAAATTTTAGACAAAGATTGAATTTATTGATTTAGTTGAAAAAGGATGATGGGATATTTATTCAGAATTCCCCAGTTGGAAATACACCAACATTGATAAGCCGGTCATTCTTGAAAATTCAGATGGGATTCCCGCATCTGACACGTGCGGAGTATCTCCGTAGCGGCCGATGTTTTCATCGCTGTCCCACGCCCAACCAGGATTAAGGACACTCGATATAGGCATTGAATTAAAATCATGATAGTAACCAATTTCAAAACCCATTTTATCTTTTATCTGGGATCCGAATAAAACGCCTATTCGCGTGGAAGTATTGCCCGTAATACCTTCCGGAATGTACATACCGCGAAAGCCCCACCATCTATATCTATTTTCTCCAGCCTTTATAAATTTATAATAAGTAAAATCCATATTATAATTGGGGTTTAAGCTCCAAGAAAGATTAATTACATCCCATTTATTATCTTTCAAATACAAGAGCCTGCTGTAATCTATCCCGGTTCCATAAACCGGAAGTCCAACTCGGATTCCAACATCGCTCACTTCTGAAATTCCTTTACGATACCACATGTATGGAAAAACATTTTCAAGAGAAAGTGTATAACCATATCTCGACTCACCCTTTTTAAGACGTTTGGGGCTAATGGTCGGATGTGTTGCGCATCCGGCGAATAATGCAAAGGCAATCAAAAGAATGACGCCGTTTATTTTCATAAGATGCTAGCCGCCTTCAGGTCTATCAAATGAACCTTGTGGATTTGGCGGCAGGTTTAGTACTTCCTGACTAAAAAAGGTTGAAATATAACTAACGATGTCCACCAATGATATCACGCCAACTGCGGTATCTGAATCATCTGTAATAGGAACATGCCTAAACCCTCCCACATACATTTTATTTAAAGCAAATGCGATTGGGTCTTCTAAGCGTAAACTTTCCGGATTTTCTGTCATATAATTTCTCAAAGTTTCATTATTTAGATCGATTCCTTTGCCTGTTATTTTTAATAAAATATCGCGCTCTGTTATAATCCCCGCCAAACGACTATCACGGTTAATCAAAACACATCCCATGGACTTTAGTTGCAACTCTTGGATCATAGATTCTAGAGAGTCATCCACATTAAGTAAAATAGGTTTGGATAAATTTAAAGAAGAAATTGGATCATTAATTGAAACGGCTTCTGAAAGATCACGTTCCTCTTCGGCTTCCAATTCATCCATTCTGTCTAATTCGTCATCAAATTCTCTTTGCATAGCTACATCCTTTTACTTTAGGTAAATCATTTTTCGACTTTGCACCACAGGATGAAAGTCTTTCATTTTTGCTATAATAGTCAAGAAATATACACCGCTAGAATGATCATGTGCATCCCAAACGAAAGAATATTGCCCGGGGCTTAATGCCTCTGATTGAACAAATTCTTGTATCTTCCTTCCACCTGCATCCGTAACAAACAAATCTATAACTGCATGCTCAATCAAATCAATAGACACGGATGTATTTGCATTAAATGGGTTCGGATAATTCTGGAACATTGCAAATACTTCTGGAATGATCTGCTGTCCTAAAGATGGTTTGCGAAAATCATTCGGTTCTCCAAAAGTAGAAAAGTTTACATCCTGCCAATTCCCTCCATCCGGAATGCGACATTCCATTAATGGTTTATTGAAGAAGATAGGGCGAGATTCTCCATAAGTTTGCCAATTCCCATATTCATCCTGCAGTTTGAGATGTAACCACCCGCCACTTCCATAATTGGATTCGATGGTAAAAATAGAATCCAAATAAGTTTGCTCTAAGTGAAGATCTTCTCTCAGAGTCCAAAGGAGTTCATCATCAATAAAGACACCATAAATTCTTAATTGATCGCTTTTTCCCGCAATTTCGACTTTTAAAGAATTGCTATTAGGGTCGTACAATATCTCGTTCAACCAGTAGTCATTACTATGAATAACAGTCTGGGGGTAAATAAGCTGATTTACATAATCCGTTTGACCATAATGACCGTTCAAATAATGGGTTATAGTTCCCTCGTTTTTTATAATCGGGAAATGCGCAATAGATTGTTGATCTAATATTACTTCAATTTGATTCCAATTTTCAGGAAGGCTAAAATTTAAAGAAGAATCTTCAGCAACATTTTGTAATTCTATTTTAATGTCTTCTAATTCATTTTTAAACACCAATGTTGATGTCGGTATATCAACTAAAGTATAAAGTTCAATATCTGCATGGATATCTTGACGGCCGTGTTTCACGACAATAATTCGAGAAGATGATTCAATGAGTTCAAGGTCCCTATCCAAGAGAAGCATAGCATTAGGGATAACTAATTCAACCATATCCTGCAATTCCTTTTCTCCTGTTTTTTTGTATTCCACCGGAGTCATAAGTAGAGCATTACGAAATATCGGTTCATACTCTTCCCATCTTTTATTCCATAGATTATTGAGTGCATTTATTTTTTCTTCTGAACCCAATGTTTCCATATTTGGTAATAATTTCGTCCTGACCAATCCAAACCATTGGTTTAATTTTTCTGTACCACTCAGTTTTGAAGAAATAACTGAAAATTCTGAAGTGTTTTCAGTTGGAAATTCATTTTTAAAAAATTCGATCATAATTTGATTAGATATCAATGAAACATCATTCAATTCACCAGAAACTGGTTTGGAAAGGTTCTCGTAATTACCAACTTTTTGAAATGATAAAGACTGGGCAAAAGGTTCCATTCCCAAATCACTTTTAATGGATTTCCCGGTATCAAGAACAAACTCTATATGATAAAATGCTGTTTGACCTTCGATCAAGTTTACATCCAAATATCTAGTTCTTCCTGGATCAATTTCAGATAAACGTTGATAAGATTTTCGACGATCAATAGATCTGTAGATATGTATTCCTTTGGCAGAAATATCATCAGTTTTAGACCAAACTAATAATACTGATCCGACTCCACTATAGGCATCCAGCCGCACGGATTGCTCTCCATTTGCGACTCCAATAGAGACATTGATAGTGAATAATAAGCTGATTAGTTTAGTTCGAAACATAGGATTTTCCCAGGCAAGGAACAATTTGGAGTAATTCTAAAGGTAAGGCAAGCCTTTTCCTCGTGAAATTTGTTTATTTTAAATACGTAATTTTCCGCGTTGTTGAATTAATCCTATCTGAAACAGTCACAAAATAAACTCCCGCCGGCTGGGATTTAGGTGCCCAGGTAAATGAATTATCCCCTTTAAATAAGTCTCCGTCAAACAATACTTCCACTACTTTTCCCTCAATATCAAAAATAGTTACTGACAGATTCCCGGGCGTAAGTAATGAAATGGAAAAACTGATTCCGCTGTTAAATGGGTTCGGAAACCCTTCGGAAAGACTATACGCTACAGGGAATATTTCAGCATCAACAGATTCAAAACTAGAATAGTTAATGGCATCCCAAACATTGATGATTCCATACCCATAATTATTATCTGGTGAACTGTGCTGAGATGCCGTCTGGATCAATGCTTCTCTCACCATCATGGGATTCCAGGTTGGATGAGCACTCAAAATCAAAGCCGCTGATCCTCCAACCAATGGTGCGGCAAGAGACGTTCCGCTAGCAGCTGTGTATCCCTTCCCAGCAGGACTTGCGCAAGCAGTAGCCACACCGCGAGCACATACCTCAGGTTTAATCCGTCCATCATAGGTTGGACCATGAGAACTAAAACTGGCAATTGTACCATTTGATGAAACCGCCCCGACACTGATAACCGAATCTGCATCAGCAGGTGCAATTATATAATTCCAAGTGTTATTCCCTTCATTCCCAGCAGCAGTAACACAAACCATCCCAAGTGCTACTGCAATATCTACAGCAATTGTCGTAACAGCAGAATCCCCATTCATATCTTCGTAGGTGTACCAGTCAAGATAACCAAGCGAAGTGGAAACAATATCCGCCCCGTTTGTTTCTCCCCACTCTAGACCGGCAACATAATTATCCTCTTCAATTTGGATTTCCTCATCTACCTTCTCTGTTTTTGCTAACAGAAATTCCGAATCGAATGCGGGGCCAATTAAATAACCCGGGGCGTACCCGGCCATCGCAGATAAAACCATTGTCCCATGATTATGTTGATAGATTGTGTCTTCGTGAACCGTTTCGTTTGCTGTGATTTCATCATCGTTTACGAAATCCCATTCATCTATCAAATTCAGTGAATCAAATACTGCGTGGTCAAGGCTAAATCCCGTATCCATAACAAGAATGCGTACGCCTTCTCCAGTAAATCCAGCGTCATGTGCTAAGTCGCACCCAATCTGTTCCATTTGTGCCTGAGCATTTCCATAATCCAATGTTTGTATACTCCGATTACCGGCTATGTTTTGATTAGGTTGAGGATTTACTTTCTGTCGTCGAAAAGAAGGAACCGATTTTATTTTTTTAACAAAGGGAAATTTCAGAATTGTATCTATCTGTGCATCTGTTCCCAAGATTGAGACTGCATTCAACCAGCGACTTACCTTTTCAATCTGCGCACCAGTAGTTTTTATATTTTGCAGATAACCTTTGCTCACCGGAATGTCGTATTCTGTCACCACATTCTCGCCCAATACCTTTTTCCGTCGGACAATTGTTTTTTGATCAAGACTTTCTGCAATTCTTTGAAGATCTAACTGAGATTGGATTTGCTTATCCTTAAAAAACACCCAAATCTTCTTAGCTTCAGAATGTGAGCTTTCACCCAGCAACAAAGATATTGTACAGATAAGTAACAGATAGAATCGCACAATTACGTTTAAAATGTAATCAGGTATTTTCTTGAATCCAGTCTGTTGTGACAGACTTTGGACGTGTAATGGGGACGCCCAGCGCACGATTAATAACCATTTGTGCAATCATTCCCATCGCACGAGAGATGCTGAATAATACAGTATAAAATTTGAACTCGGTGAGTCCATAGTAATATAACAACGACCCTGATGCAGCATCCACATTTGGCCAAGGATTTTTTGCCTTTCCCTGTTCCAGCAATACACCCGGCACCACATCAAATAATAGATTTACGATTGAAAAAATATCGTCATTATGAATGTGTTCTTTCCCAAAATTGATAAACGCAACAAATCTTGGATCTGCACATCTGAGAACAGCATGACCATATCCTGGTACAACTCGCCCGCTTTTTAACCATTCCCAGCAGTACTCCGCTAATTCCTTTTGATTCGGAACCTTGTTGAAATGATCTCTGACACTTAAAACAAATTTAAGACATTCCTGATTTGCCAATCCATGAAGCGGTCCGGCAAGTCCATTTAATCCGGACACCACTGAATAAAAAGGGTCCGATAAGGCAGAAGCAACCGTATGCGCTGCAAATGCGCTCACATTACCACCTTCATGGTCACAATGCACCATGAGGTAGAGCTGCATAAGTTTTCTGAAATCGCCATCTGGATCATCTATTCCTGTCATGACAGCAAAATTTGAAGCCCAATCCAAATTAGGATCGGGATCAATTCTAGCACCTTTATTAAAATGCATTCGGTAAATGCCCGCAGCTAAGGTAGGCAATTTGGCAATCAGCGAAATTCCATCTTCTAAAATTGGCTCCCAATATTCTGATTTTTTTATTCCTGCATTATATTGCTTTTTGAATTCACTCCCATCCTGCATAACTAGAATTCCGGTTGTCAGCATTGTCATTGGATGGGAATCCAAAGGCATTTCTCTCAATACTTTCCACACATATTCCGGGACATGATGATTCGCCTTAATCTGGGAGGACAAATCTTTCAATTCAGATTCATCAGGGAGTGCGCCAGTCAAGAGAAGATAAAATACTTCTTCGGGAAGAATATCAATGATATCCAACAAAGGGTGACCGCGAATAATGAGTCCTTCATCCGCCGATACATTTGATGTATCGCATATAAATCCGCGAATTCCTCTCATACCACCAAATGCTTGAGAAACAGTCACTTCACTTATTATGGATGACCCCTTTTCGGCGATCAGTGTTTTAGCTCTTTCCTGAAGTGCAGGAATTTGTGCTTTTAATTTATTCTGTAAGAGTCCCATGTATACCTTGAATTTAATGCCATTTTTATTGACTAAAAAATAGTCTCATTCACACATTTCCAAACTATTTATTACCTCATCAAATGAAATTACTGTTAAATCCGCATGTGGCAATACGGCATTTCGTTTAACATTCCCAGTATAAGCAAAAAACAAATTTGCTTGTCCGGATATTTTCATTTCCGCATCTGAATATCCATCGCCCACAACAAGGATATTGCCGTTTAGTTTAAGAGATGCCAGCAATTTTGATTTTCCATTATGTTTTGAGAGTAGGTTATTTTTGTTGGTACCTGTCACCCAGCCGGCTTGGTCAAATATAAATTCGTTACCAAAGATATGATTTTTTATAAAAGGCATTTTTTCTAATACTTGCTCTATTACTGTTTTAAATCCTCCCGAAATAATAAAAATCTTTTCCTTGTGGTGGTTAAAAAATTCAAAATGTTTGATAATGGAGTCATCGATTCTTTCTCTTAATGATGATATAAGTTGATTGACATGCGATTTATTTGCCTTCAATAATTGAATTCGCTTAGTTAATGATTCATCAAACGGCATTTCTCCGGACATTCCTGACGCTGTAATTGATTCTATTTCAGAAATGATTTGAGCTTTTTTAGTAGATTGCGATAATGAAATACGTGCAAGCTCATCCATGGTTTCACCGCGAATAATTGTATTATCAAAATCTAGAATCAAGAACTGAGCTTTCATCATTCTATGAAATTAGCATATTAAGAGTACATCAAAACTATTAAGTTTATTAGAATTTGAAGTTGTAGAATAATCCAGTACCCTTAATTTCCAACTTCGAATCCCAATTATTTATGAAAAAATTAACATCATTTTACTGGCTTAACTACATCGCCCTACTGGTTTATCTGACGTTTCTTTATTCTATTTTAGCAGAGGAATCTTTCCGTGTTTACGAAATACTGATGGTCGCAAATACTCCTCTATTTTTATTATTATTTATTAAATGGATTGCACGTGCCATTGGAAAGTTGCTTGGGAAAAATGATTTCGAGTTACGCTTTCTTATCATTTTTGGAATTATTTTCACTTTTGCTTGGTGCAATGTAGAATTCAAGATTCTATTGGTTTACCGAGATCACATAAACCTTATGCTAACGGCCCTTCTTTTTGAACAGGGGATTATGACAGATATTGGGCTTTCTTCGAAAGATTTTTTATGGCTAATCATTCAGCTAAGCGGAATGATTATTTTTGAATGGATGGCGCTTCAAATTTCCACAACCATTTATCAATATAGCAAAAAAGAAAAATGGAACTTCTTGAATAAATCAATACCTATTTTGTTTTCTTTATTGATTATTTCCACCATTTCTGAAAAAATATTGTACTCCTACCTGTATTTCACGGATCGAGAATCAACTATAAAAATGTATTCTAATATTCCCGCCTATACGCCTTTCAGAATGAAAAACGTATGGAGGAAACTGGTCGATGAGGAGCTTAAACCCGACCTCGCAACAATTGCGGAGGAACAAGGTACTTGGACGGGTGAAGCTGATTTTCTTGAAGCGCATACTACGATTATGAATAATGCGGATCCTATCACATCCGGAAAGAATGATGTAGATATTTTGTTCCTAGTCTTTGAAAGCCTTCGTGGAGACATGCTGGATCCAGATATTATGCCAAACCTCTATAAGTATTCAAAAGAATGGGTAACAACCCAACATCATTTTAGTAATTCTAACTGTACTGCTTCAGGAAAATTTGGAATCCTCACCGGACTTTCACCATTTTTTTGGTATCCTTCCATGAAATATAAATTGACTCCTGCTACTTTGAATGTGCTCAAAAAATTAAAATATGAAATATCAGTATATACATCTTCACCCCTCAATTATTCTGATATGGACACGTATGTTTTTACCGATATCATTGATCAAAAGTTCAATTTTATGCGTCAAGGTGCCGGCCTCCACCATCCATTGATAAAACGCAGTTCATTGAACAAACGAGACGAAATGATGGTTGAAAAATATCTCGAAGATTTAGATTCGAGAGATGTTGTTGGATCTCATTTTGATTATCTGTTCTTTTACACCACACACTTCAATTATTATTTCCCGGAAAAATTCGCCAAGTTTAAACCGTATATTGATCGCCATTATCAAATATATGAAGAGGGTCTTCATAAAGAGGCACATTTAGTTTTTAACCGTTACAAAAATAGTGCATACTATGCTGATTTTTTAATTGGCCAAATTGTAGATCAACTAAAAATAACCGGTCGATTTGAAAATACTATTATAGTTGTCACTGGCGATCATGGAGAAGAATTTTATGAATACGGTCGATTTTCCCATTCATATTCATTCAAAAATGTACAGTCCACAACTCCCTTTGTTATGCATTTACCCGGAGGCGTAGTGACAAATTATACCGTTTCAGGTCATGCGGATATCATGCCAACTATCTTTGACTATTTGGATTTATCTATTGACCCACTGAAATTCACAAATGGGAAATCTTTGCTAAATTATAACCCTCAGAATAATTTTACTGTAGTGCAGATGTGTCAAATAGAAAATCGTCCAAAAATATTCATGATTGCTAATGATTCATCAAAATTAGAATTCAGAGCAAATGAAAACGGCCTGACGGCTGTACTGCTCGAAACAATCGAAGATGAACCATATCCATCAAATCATTCAGAGCAAAATTCTAAATCAATTTTAGAATTACTAGAAAAAGCGAGTATAAACCGTTCTCATTTTTCAAAATAAATCTGAATTTAGATTGAAATATTCAACAATGCTTTATTGACTTCTTGAGCCGTAATTAAATCAATGCAAAGCAATGGTTCATCTTGATTAATACATGAGTTTTTCTTACATGGGCTACAATGAACCTGTTTATTAATAACCATTGCTTTTGGTCCAATTGGTCGAGTTTGGGTTTGATCTCCGGCACCAAAAATAGAAACGGTTGGGATTCCAAGATTTGCAGAAATATGCCCTAAACCACTATCCGTAGCAATGGCACCCACACATTGAGAAATGATTGCAATGGTTTTTCTTAAAGAAAATTTACCACATAAAGAAAAAACGTTATTCTGAGATTTTTCAACCAAGATGTCAGCATTGGGTTTGTCTGATTCACTTCCAAAAATCACGGCTGGGCGATTTATTGTATTGAGAATATCTACTGTAAGTGCGTCTGGCAAGCTTCTCGATTTCGCAATGCTAAATGGAAAAATTGCAATTGGATTTAGAATGCCCATTGTTTTTAATATATTCTTACCAAAATTAATTTCTTCTTCAGTTAAAGAAATTCCTGATAATTGGTTTATAGAAGCTGCTTGATCATCTTTATTTGACTGAATGAGATCGATATATTTTTTTGAACGGTGAATTGGTTTTGTTGACGTATTAATAACTTTGGTTAGAAATAAAGATCTCCCGGTGGAATGGAATCCGGAAATTTCCTCCGCACCAGATTTCCATGCGATGAAAGCACAACGAAACGAGTCTGAAAGTAAATAAAAGTGACTGAATTGGTGCTGTTTTAATTGATTCCCAACTGAGACTGTTTTCTGAATACCGGATAAATCCTCAGCTTCATATTGAATAATTTCCTTCACATTAGGGTGATTTTCGAATACAGGAGCTACCCAAGATTTGCAAACAACCGAAACTTTTTGACCATGAAACTGTGCACATTGAGATACAAACGGCAAAGCCATAACTGCATCGCCCAACCAGTTTGGGGCATACACTGCTATATTCACAGGCTTTCTCCAGTTTGCATTTTTTCTTCAATGGCATCAATCAGCCGAATGCTTGCCTGTCCGTCGGCTTTGTACAAAAATGTTTTAATCCCGGATTTTCTTTGATCCGATAATTTTTCTGGGTTTTTTAGTTCGCTCAATACAACCGGAATTACCAATTTGGGATCTTTTACTTTTTTAGCAAATCCTATCTCACTCGCTCTTTGCAGATCTAATCTATTATTTATTTTTTTTGGAAAAAGGCGATGCCTCAATTTTAAGGAATAAAAATCGGTTTGCACAATTGGACGATCCAATACCAGAAATTCGAATAATACAGATGAAATATCAGAAATCAGTAAATCGGAAAATTCCAACCACGGTAGAATATTGTATTCTTCGGGAGGAACAACAAAGATGTTATTGTGATTCTTAGCTAAAGCAAGTGCCGCCTGCCCTTGATATTGATATTTTTTTTGCCGCCAACTGAAATCATGCAGCTTAATAACTACATTAACTTGTTTTGCTAAATCCGAAATAAACGGAAGAAATTTTTCCTGTGAAGAAGGATAAAAACTGGGCGCATACAAAACTGTTTTTCGGTTACGTTCTAATGACGATTTTTCCCATTGCTTGCTCATATCACTGTATGATTGATTGGTAAGCCCATCTAATTTGGTAAACCCTGTGAGTATTTGGTTCTTTTCTCCGGCATTTTCCAAGTCACGAAAGCGATTCTCAGATTCAACAGAGCGTAGGTCGATTCTTTCATCTGTATCCCAATAATACGTGTTCTTTAGCCCAATACCATGATAAACCAAAACAGCAATTGTATGGTCGGCTACAATTTGATTTAAGCGTCCAATATTCCCCACAACAACAATGTCAAATTTTGCATTTTTTAAAGCTTCCAGGCGATCTTGCTCTGTTTCAGCGTGAATATAATTAATTCCAAGTCGCTTTATTTCTGTCTGAAACAATTCCATTTCTGATTCATCAACCGACTTTGAGATAGAGGCAGAAATAGAATAGGATTCGCGCTTCTGCATTGCTTCAATGATCGGAATAAATTGAGGCAGATAGTACAAATGATGACTTTCAAATAGAACGGACTTCATTTAAAAACCATCCATTAACATTTTGAAATTTTGTTCAAAACGATCCGTTAAATGTTTGATATAAAACCCATCGCATAGGATTTTCTGTCCTGCCTCAGACATCCGTTCTAATTTTTCAACATCATCGTAAGTGCCAAGTATTCCCTTTGCAATTGATTCTACATCGAAAGGATTGACCGTAATTCCAGCGCCGGAATTATTAATAACCTCCGCGGGTCCTCCATGGTCAGAAACAATGGCTGGGGTACCTGAACGGAATGCTTCCAGAGTTACCAGCCCGAACGGCTCACAGAACGGTATAAATGCGCAGAGTCGCACTGAACCTAAAAGTTCCTGTTTTTCTAATTCTGATACAAAACCATGAAATTCAGTATATGATTCCAATCCTTTATGTTTCAAATAATTTTGGATTTCCGGAGAATTCCCCTCTCCCAAAAAGTGAAATTGTATATCTTTTCGCCCTGCTTGATTTACGATTTTATCCACCGCCCCTAGCATTCCGAAGACATTTTTACTTGGTACAAAATTTGAAAGAAACACAATTCCTTTTCTATTTGAAAAATACGTCGGTTTTTTATCTGATTCTGGAATCCCAGGATAGCAAACTTTAGAATCTTTTCCAAAAGCTCGTTTCACATTTTCCTGTGTGAATTGACTATTTGCCAAAATTGAAGAAATGGATTTTACCGCAGTTGCATCCTGTTTACGGCGCCACCTAGATTTCAAAACTCGCTGGTGTCGGACTCGTTTTCTGATTCGCTGAGCAAAAGCCTCTTGATTGGGAAGTGAACCGATTGAGTCATTTTGTACATTTTTTACAGAAATTTCGTCCGTAATGGAAAAATAGGTTAATCGATGCGGCTCATGACAATACCAAATTATTGGAATATCTTTTTTTAAACGATTGACTGCATTTGTAGCCCACCAATGCGCGGGAGTATTATGGGCGCACACAATATCTGCTCCTTCAAGATGTGGTGCAAGTTTTCGTCCCATGAATCCAATCGAATATCTTGCTTCTGTTTTGAGATCAATAAAACGGACTTTATTCAAATCAATTTCAGACCATAAATCCGGATTACTTTCTAAAGAAATAACACTTACTTCATACCCTCTAGAAGAAAGTTCAGAACTTAACCAAATGACTACATTTTCTGCGCCTCCCTTTGATGTGAGACGCGGATGAACCATTGCTATTTTCATTGAAACGCCAAAGGAAAAAAGAGATTTACTTCAATCAGCGGTATTTACAAATTGAAGATTATAAAGGCGATTGTACATTCCATCTTGTTCCAATAAATCACGGTGCGTACCTGTTTCAATAATTTGCCCCTTTTCTAAAACCAAAATTTTTGACGCATTTTGTACAGTTGATAATCGATGAGCAATTACCAGAACGGTTCTATCCTGCATCAAATGATCGATTGCGTCCTGAACCAGTTTTTCTGATTCTGTATCAAGAGCTGATGTAGCTTCGTCAAGAATTAGGATGGGTGGATTTTTGAGTAACGCCCTTCCAATCGCCAATCTTTGCCTTTGCCCTCCGGAAAGTTTTACGCCTCGCTCGCCAATTATCGTATTAAAACCATCGGACATTTCTTCAATGAATTCCAAAGCATTAGCAGCTACAGCTGCATCTTTAATGGCGTTTTCTTGAACAGAGTCCAGTCCATATGCGATATTATTTTTGATGGTATCGTTGAATAAAATTGTTTCCTGAGTTACGATACCCATTAAAGCACGCAAAGAATTTCCGGATACCTTCCTAATATCCACTCCATCTATTTCTATGCTACCTTTATTCACGTCGTAAAACCGTGGAATCAAATCAGCAATCGTAGTTTTACCGGCACCGCTAGGACCAACCAATGCCACAACTTCACCTTTATTTAAAGAAAAACTGATATCTTCAAGAATTCTGTCCTCCTCTGTTTCATAGTGAAAATGAACATTCCTGAATTCAACCCTGTCCTGAAACTTGTCTAATTCTTTTGCGTCTTTTATATCTACAACATCCGGGACAGAATCTAAAATAGTGAATACGCGCTCACCGGCGGCAGCTCCCATTTGGATCATGATATTTACATTGGAAAGTTGACGAATAGGCACCAGCATTGAGAACATGATTAAAATGAAGCGAATGAAATCCTCGGAACTGAGTCCTTTTTGTAGAATGACTTCAGAGCCGCCAATCCACAACAGGGTTACACCAATGATTACGCCAATCATTTCAGTAGTGGGATTCGCCAAAAATTGTAACCGAGCTCTACGTAAAAGCAGTTTGAAATATTTATTTGTTTCTCTAAAAAAGCGCCTGATTTCAATAGATTCCATTACAAAGGCTTTGACGATTCGAATGGATGATAGGGTTTCTGAAAGTAGATCCATTATTCGGGCAATTTTTTCCTGAGTACGTTCTGTTTTACGACGAATACTTCGACCAATCCAGAGAATTGCAATTCCGGCTAAAGGAATAACGATTATTGAAATAAGAGACAGTTTCCAACTTATGATAAATAGCAATGTTGCAAATGTTAAAATGTTAATAGGCTCCACCAATAACTTTTGAAAACTGGCTGTGAGTGAATCCTGTACCACTTGGACATCATTTATCACTATGGACGTAATTTCACCAGACCTTCGTTTATTGAAATAACTTAGAGACAAAGTATGAATATGCTGATAAAGACGATTTCTCAATTCTGTCACCATTCGCAACTGAACGGTTGCCAATAGAATGTTTTTTATGTATAGAAATATATTTTTCCCGACGAATATGACCAAAATAGTTAAGCACAATACCTTTAGAGACTCCAAAGGAGAATCCCTCAATATCAGTAGGTTTGTTAAATATTTGAGTTTTTCATTCGCAGAAAGATTTTCTGCAGTTTCCCATAAAGCTTGTTGTTTTGCAAGTTCTGTAAAGTCCGATAAAATATTGTGTATCAAGGTTGCAGTAAGCCAGACTGAAACACTGTTTAGAATCACAAAAGCTAAAGCCGCTAATGAGGACAGCAATACGGTCGGCCAATAAGGCAGTACCAGACTAAACAAACGCTTGTAGATGGATTGTTTCATTATTTCTATGAGGGAATGGAATTAATTGCCCAAAGTATTGTAAATATACCCGTATTATTGGCTAAAGAAAAAGGAACAGTTCATTTTTATGAAGATGTTAAAGTACCATTTTTTGATGAACTATGTCCGCTTCTATAAACGTATCACCTTTTGAAGAAAAACCCAATTTTTCATAAAAACCAATTACCTCTTTCTGGGCATGAAGATAAACAGTCGGTTCAGGAAGAACATAGCTCAAAACAGATTCTACCAGCGCTTCACCAATTCCGTTTCCACGATATTCTTCCAGCACAGCGAATCGTTCCAATTTAATTCCTTTTTCCGTTCGGCGCCATCGAGCGGTCCCCACAGGAATCCCATCAAACCGAGCAAGAATATGGGAGCAGTCATCTTCAAACTCGTCCAATTCAATGTCCTTTGAGACCTTTTGTTCTTCAACAAAAACTTTTACTCTGATATTCAGCGCAACGGTCATATCGGAATCGTTTTCAATGAGAGTAATGTGAAGATGCATTTTAATCCTATAGAACAGCAGAAATTGAAAAATATGCGAATTCGTCTGTTCCGGTTTTCCATGAACCATTTTTATGGGTATATCTAGAATATCCTTGGCTAAAAGATAACCGCGGTCCGGCATTTATAGTAAAGACTATATCAATCTCCGAGCCAAACTCTACACTTCCATTTCCTGACTGAAAATCATGAGTATGAATCGCGAGGCGGTATGTGTCAAATATCGGAACTTGGAACCGTAAACTTGTTTCATTTAATCCCATTTCACCGTTTGTGGGAAACATTTTATGGTAATCCATGTAACCGTGCCATTTATGTCCTGCACCATATGGATTTGCAAATCCTTCCCCAATATCTTCTGTTGCAGAATTATCACCTGAATAATTTTCCAAACCAATCGTTATTTGAGAATTAAACAACATTGGAATGTCGAAAATGAAATTCAGGACCGACATGTTTCCCTCGATCGAGTTGAATCCTGGTGCAAATCCGGATTGGATTGCTCCCTCAAATTCTAGAGCGAATCCCACAACTAATAAATTAAGATTACCAGTGAGACGCCCTCCGTAGGTATTCCTTTGAATTGCATCGGCGGTATTTCCAATATTTAATTCGCGAAAACCATACAATTCCAAACCGGAAATTGAATTCATTCTGGTAAATGGATTTTTAGATGTCACATAAAATCCATCAATAATTGTATCATCACCATCAGATGAAAAATTTGCATAATTTTCCTCTAGGTAAACTCTAAAAACTTTTGTGACTGCTAATTGACCAAATTCATACTCTGCAAGAAATCCTTCAAAAAAACGCCCGTGCAAGCTCCACTGATTTCGACTGAATAACCGTTCATTCCCCAGTGGCAGATCAAATCTTCCTATCCGCATCCGCCCATTATTTTTTATCCGATATTGGATGTACGCCTGAGAAAATGCAATCGTATTCTGATCTTGCCCCGTTTTTCCAGATGCATTCTCAGGTGCACCAAGAATTCGAACATCCTGAAATTGCACTGCACCGGAAAGCGATCCTTGTGACATCCTAAGGATGAGCCGAGATCGGAAGTGAGTTAATGAAGATTGCCCGTGCGTGCTGGCCGTGTCGTTGGGTGCTGAAACAGTATCCCGCTCAACCCGAGCCCGAAATTCTGCTTTCCATTCCATTTCGGATCCGATTAATACAATCGAAGAAAATAATACACTCAATAAAATTCGCATGACTCTAATAGGTAAAATGTTTGATTTGCTCACCTTCGCTACCAATATGCGTCATAGCTTCAATCCCGATATCTAACTGCAATTCTACAAATTTTTGCGTTACATTTGAGTCAGATTCTGATGTTTTAATTCCCTCTGGTGTCATTGGAGTGTCGGATACTAGTAGCAATGCTCCCCGATCAATTCCATTTGCAAATCCCACAATAAAAATAGTAGCCGTTTCCATATCAATCCCGATTACACGGACTTTTCGAAGATAGTCCTTAAAACCTTCATCATATTCCCAAACCCTTCGGTTGGTCGTATAAACGACCCCAGTTCGGTAATCTAATTTTTGGTCATGTAATTTATCGGAAACATATTTGTGAATCTTGAATGACGGAAGCGCTGGAACTTCCTTTGGGAAATAATCATCGCCGGTTCCTTCACCTCGAATGGCTGCACTTGGCAAAATAAAATGGCCAATTTCTGTTGATTGCTTCAGCCCCCCACATTTCCCTAAAAATAATACGCCTTTTGGATTGACGGCGGACAACAAATCCATTATGGTTGCCGCATTGGCACTTCCAATTCCAAAATTGATGATGCTAAGACCGTCGAGATTCGTTGCTGAGGTCATCGGACCTCCGACTCCATTAACATCCACATTAAAGCGATGTGCAAATTTATCTACATAATTTTGAAAATTGGTGAGCAATATCCAATTTCCAAACCCGTCAGCAGAAGTTCCCGTGTATCGCTTAATCCAATCGTTTACTATTTCTGATTTTGTTTTCATTTTTTTATTTCCAATGAAATAGGACAATGGTCTGACCCCATAACATCATCATGAATATCGGCATCTTGAATCCTATCTGCAAAACCTTCATTTATAAAAAAATAATCAATGCGCCAGCCCACGTTTCTAGCCCGTACGCCAAATCTATAACTCCACCACGAATATCTTTCACCTTCATCATGGAATTCTCGAAATGTATCTATCCATCCGTGGGCAGCGTATGTATCTAATCTTTCACGTTCAATGGGCATAAATCCAGAAGTTTTTATATTTGCTTTAGGTCTTGCAAGATCAATTTCGTGATGCGCAGTATTCCAATCGCCGGTTACAATCACATTCATCCCGGATTCAACTTGTTCATTTATAATAGGGAGTAATTCATCGTAAAAATCTAGCTTATATTGAAGACGTTCCTCATTTTTTTGCCCATTCGGGAAATAAATGTTGTATAAAAGAAAGTCAGGGTGTTCTGTTAGTAACACTCGACCTTCAACATCAAATCGATCGATTCCTAATCCATTCTGGACATAAAGCGGTTCTTCTTTGCAATAAGTTGCAACGCTACTGTATCCTTTTTTTTCAGCAGAATGCCAATAGGTGTGGTATCCGTGACCTTCTAATAATTCTTTAGGAAGTTGCTCTTTATGAGCTTTGGTCTCTTGTAAACAAAGAATGTCCGGCTGAACGGTATCGAGCCAATCAAGAAATCCCTTTTTATGTACTGCTCGGACTCCGTTCACATTCCAAGATATAATTTTCATGTAATATTTATATGTATTTAGATTTATGAAAGAAAGAATTTAAACCCATTAGCCCATGTGGGAAAGACCCAGAGATATGATGGAATTTTATGTTGAATGTGTAAATTAACCGATTCATTATTTACTTAAAGGAGCATTCTCATGGATTTAACGACTCAAATTAAAACAGATATCGAGACCAACCCAATCATACTGTACATGAAGGGAACACCGGAAATGCCTATGTGCGGGTTTTCAAATTCTTCTGTTCAAATTCTCACCCATTACGGGGTGAATTATAAAGCAGTAAATATCTTAGAAGATCCGGATATTCGTGTAAAACTTTCAGAACAATCCGGGTGGCCAACCATTCCTCAGTTGTTTGTAAAAGGGGAACTAATAGGTGGCGCTGATATCATGATTGAACTGCATGAAAAAGGGGATTTATTGGATATTTTGGATTTATCAAAATAACCTATGGAAATCCTTTGAAGATTCCCGCTGGCGGAAATAATTTCGCCGGCGATATTTGGCCCGTTCGTCTAGTGGTTAGGACTCCAGGTTTTCATCCTGGCAACAGGAGTTCGATTCTCCTACGGGCTACGAAAAAGCCATTAGCAGAAAGCTGATGGCTTTTTGTTTATACACCCTTTATCTGTCGCTGCGAGGATTCGCTAATCGGCGGAGGTGCGGCAATCCCCTTAATATGGAAACCCATTAAAAGGGATTAAAATATTTAGTTCACCTTAGCTACCGGTTTCTTATAAATCCTCCGGCGCTTTCCCGCACTAAGTTTTCATCCCTTACAATATTCACCAAAAACGATTTGGACGTCGTGGATGAAAAGAGTCCGTAGCCGTCGATGATGTTGCTGGTTGGTAGCACAAACTGATTTTGGGCAACCGGATCACCGGCATAATAATCATGGTAGGCTTGGTCGGTTGCTTCAAGCGTGATGATGTGGATTCCGTAATAATTGAAAATCAGCCAATTCATTGACACAGGCGACATTCCAACCTGCCACATGGAAGGGTTGATTCTGTAAGGATCATTATTTTTATCTCTTAAATATCGTTCTTTCCAGATTTTATACACAATGGTTGTGTCATAAATCAGATTACTGAAGGTGGAATCACGCATACCATTTCGATTGAAATCCATGAATGTATCTGAATTGTCATCAAAAGATCCATTTCCATTCAAATCATCAAATGGTTCAAGACCGCGTTTATCGGCTTCTAATGCAAAAGTTAACACCTTTACTGTGGTTCCCTCTTCTGCCATGTAATCGAGAAGAAAAAGAGGGAATGAGGCAAAACTTTCCGTATAACATCCACCATTTTTATAAACAGCTTCAGAAATAGAATCCATATCAATCGCTTCAAATATTTCCTCAAACGAATTTGCAGAAACAAGTGTGGCTAAATCCAAATTTTCTGTGATGACTGAATGTACAGGTAACCTTTCTCCATCGCAATTATACGTCTCATTGGGTGGGCTGGAAAAGTTCATCTGTATCGGAACTGTTGTTTCTGCTGTAATAGTTAGCTCGCGGTAGGAAGCATTTAGAACATATGTTTCACCGGACTCAAACACGACGGTTGAATCAGTCAAATACCGACCTTGTCTCCCAGTAACAGGATTGAGCTGAAATGTTTCATTTCCATTTTTTTTAGATATAGAAACGGTCGCACCGGAAACATAAAGATCATCAGGATTTGTCTCTTCTTCAATTCCTGATGACAAAGAAACATAACAGGTATCTCCCAAAGCTCCCATTGGAAAACCGGCTGACAGATTTGCGTAAACTACCAATTTCTGGTTGTAAAGAATATTTTCATCGGCAAATTCACAGCCGAAGAATGTCACAAAAATCAGGATCATTAGCGGACGATTCATAATCTTCCCTGCAATGCAGCCTGTCGCGAAGGGTGCGAATCAGCACGAAAAAGGCTTATATTAGAAATCTTGGTATGAAATTCTTTTTCTCGAAATAGTGATGTGTAACATATTAACATCATATTTTTCCTTTGTTTCCTTCGCGATCTTTCCGGCTGGCCAATCATCCTAAAACCTAATTGAAAATCCCACCGACGGAATGAGTGGAAAAATGGAAATATCTGTTCGTTGTACGATTCCCTCATCAGGTTCATCTACATTGGGTTCACCATAATCCGGATATCCATTCCCATTGGTATCGTGCTTCTCTATATCCCAATCGCCGTCATCATCCACTCCATTGTAGGTGCTACCCAAATGATACACATAGCGAAAAATATTATTCCGATCGTAGCTATTTATAATCTGAATAAAAATATCCATATCAAATTTTTTGAACGAAAAATGACGGATTGCGCCTAAGTCCAGCCGGTGATAAGCAGGATATCTTCCTGTATTGCGTCCACCGGGGATCGTTCTAAAATTGGCGTGATTACTGCTTACCGAAAAATCTAAATCCTCAATAAAATAGCCGAGAATTGGCGTAAAAGCCTGCCCAGATTGATAACTCCATTGCAAATTCAACTCCCATTTATCTGTGAATTGGTAATTACCAATGACGCTTATTGCATGGCGACGATCCCAGTTTGTGAAATATTCTTTTCCATCCAATATTTTTCTGGATATGCCGAGGGTATATGAAATCCAGCCATTTAATTTTCCGAAGGTTTTCTGAGCAAATACTTCCAATCCATATGCAAACCCATCAGCAGTTTGAAAATTGTCCGATATTTTTTCATCCGATAGAGTTTCTTCCGTAGATGATCGAGATTCAACAAAAGTCAGCATATTCTCTAAATGTTTATAATATACCTCAATTTGGGTTTTATACACTCTTCCAATGTATTCCTCATATCCCAGAACAACCTGTTGAGATTTTCCGGGTTGAACAGATTCGTCCACTGCAACCCAAAAATCGAGAATAGTTGGATTAAAATCATCCTGAATAGTTTGAATAAATTGATGATAATTCCCAATAGCAAAATTGATATAACGGTCTTCGGTAACGAGGTATTTCATTCCCAGCCTTACATCCGGGAAATATCTGTCAGAATGAGCATCATACACATTCAATCGCAAGCCGGGTTCTACGATAAATTTCTCCGATAAAACCCATTTCCACTTATTATATATTGCAGACTCCACGGGTTTTTTGTTAATGACAAAAAGCGATGTATCTGCAAATGAATTATCATACGAAAACCCAAGTTGTTTAATCTGTGCTCCAAATTTCCAAGTAAGTCCATTGTTTTGGAACCATGTGAAATTTGCCGAAACTGTTACATCATTGATGACATTATCTTCAATCAGTCCCGAATCTCCGCCGAGGTTGAAATATGTCCGAAACTGGCTGGAAGCGATCAGAAAATTCCCGATCAAAAGATCGCTGAATAGACGGCGGTAAGACATGCTGTAGGTCTTATTTCCCCATTCAGCGTCTAAACCAAGATCATCAAAAACAAGGTCATCAAGTCCACGGTAAAAGCTAAAGCTCAGCCGATCTTTTGGTGTTAGATCGGAAAAAACGTGACTCTGCAGATCATAGAAATAATACGGCGGAACATTTAAACTGGTATTTTTTAAAATTTGATCAAAATAAGTTCGCCGACCGGAAAGCAGCCAGGCGCCTTTGTAAAACGGCCCTTCAATGGTAGTTTGAGCTGACAATAATGAAATGGATGTGCTGGCATCCACTTTATTGCGATTTCCTTCCCTGCTCGTTACATTTAAAACTGCCGAAAGTCTGCCGCCATATTCTGCATTGTATCCACCCTTAATAAGTTCAGCATCCTTTACAGCATCTACAATAAAATTTGAAAATACTCCACCTAAATGCGATGGGTTATACACAGTAATTCCGTCAAGTAAAATCAGATTTTGATCTGTATTTCCGCCACGAATAATAAGTCCTGTACTAAATTCAGATTGCGTGAGCACTCCGGGAAGAGATTGAATCGTTCGAAAAATATCAGGTTCTAATATGGACGGCAAGGATCGAATCTGTTTGGTAGAAAGGTTTACACGACCCGGTTGGATATTAAATTTTCTGGTGATTTTTTCAGCGGATACATCTACAACATCAGATTCTATAACCATGGATGATAATGCGATATCTGCGGTATAATTGTTGGATGCTGAAAAATTATATTGATTCTCGTACGATTGATATCCGAGATACGAGATAGCAAGCGTTAACGAATCACCGGTAATATTATTGATGACATAATATCCATTCTTATCCGTAGCCATTCCTTTTCCGGTTTCTCGAATGAACACATTGGCACCAATCAGCGCTTCGCCTGTTTCTTTATCCGTAATAAATCCGTGTATTCTACCTCCTTGTGCTAATAAAACTGACAAAAAGTAAAAGGAAAAAATCAGGGATTTATTTATCATCATTCTCAAAATATTTCAGGATTTCGGCCGCATGTGTATTCACATTCACTTTATCATATATCTTCTCGATTCGGCCTTCTTTGTCAATCACATAAGTATTACGGTTTGCAAAAAGAAAATTTCCGGATTGGTAAAGTTTGGCTACTTTTTTCTTTCTATCTGATAAAAATGTAAATGGCAAATTATGCTTTTTCTTAAACTTTAAAAGCTTTTCAGGTTTATCGTAGCTAATGCCAAGCACAACTATTTCTTTTTCAATATATGTATCAAATACGTCGCGGAACCCGCACGCTTGTTTGGTTCATCCGGGTGTTTCCGCCTTCGGGAAAAAATAAACGACAACACGCTTCCCCAAGTAATCAGATAAAGTGTGTTCTTTCCCGTGTTCGTCCTTTAATGTAAAGTCAGGTGCGGGCAATCCAACCTGGACATCGCCACTTCTGGCAGTGAGCCATGCAATCATGATTAGTCCTATTGTTAGAGCTTTAGAAATATTCTGCATCATAAAATGAAAGAAAGTTAAGCAGGTTTTGGTTCCAATCGAGGTTTAGATTCATCGGGTGACAGAATAAATTTTTCCGTCAAATTCACCGCATCTTTCACCAACTTTCCCACATCCAAATTAGATTCATTTTTTTCAATATCTATTAATCGCGCTTTTGTTGCAGGATGTTTTGGTACAAATAATGAACAGCAATCCTGATCCGGCTGAATAGAAATTTCAAATGTTCCCATTTGCTTGGTCTGATCAACAATTTCACGCTTATCAAAACCAATTAATGGGCGCAAAACCGGTAAAGAAGATACGATTTCTACCACGTGCATATTTTCCAACGTTTGCGAAGCTACTTGACCTAATACTTCACCTGTAACCATTGCTTTGGCTTTTTCCAATTTGGAAAGTGTCTCCGCTATTCGGATCATAAATCTTCTGTATAATAGAATCCGATATTTTTCGTCCGTATCCGTTCTGATTATTTTCTGGATTTCCGCAAGCGGTACGGAGTATAATATAATCCTTGGCTGATATTGTTGAAGAACGCTGATTATTTCTTTTACTTTATCGATAGATGCAGAATTTGTATAAGGCATCGAATGAAAATGAACCAACGATATCTTACCGCCTCGCTTCATGGTATAATACGCTGCCAAAGGAGAATCAATTCCACCGGATATCATGCACATTACTTTTCCGCTGACACCAACCGGAAGACCGCCTGGCCCTGAAATTCTATCCGCGTACAGAAAAGCATTTTTATGAAATAAATCAATATAACACGTTGCATCAGGATGGTTCAGTTTAACCTTTTTCCCTAATTTCTCAACAACAAGCGCTCCTGCAAATTCATTTAGTTTTTGGGTAGATAATAACGCATCCGGACCGGACCGACGGGCAGTTATACGAAACGTAGAAAAGGATAATTCACTTAATAATAAAACAGCCGTCTCTGATATGACTTCCTCATTTTGGGTGCATCGCACAGCTGGTGCGAAATACGCTAAGCCAAAAACTTTTTGAATAGCGGAAGAAAATTTGTAAAAATCGTTCTGAGCATCTGTAGATAATTTTCCAACTAATCTGCCCTGAATCGTTTTAATTGAACTGAATGTGCCGGAAGGAACGACAGCCTTAATATTTTGTTTTAACTTTTTTTCAAAATAGGAACGATTGCCACCTTTCAGCCCTATTTCGTCATAATGAAAGAGTACATATTCCGGTTTCATGTCAATAATTTACACATCAAACAGGTACTGTAATTTCATAAAAATCTGCCGAGAACTTTCATTGGTTTGTTCAAAATTACCGGTGACATCAAATCCGTGATCGGAACCGAGATAAAAAATAGTGAATGGACTTGGCTGGTAGCTAAGCAGTGGCTGAATCTGAAGAACTTCACTAAAATCACTGTACTGGGTGAAAATCCGGAAAGAGAATGCGCGATTGAACTGATAATTGACTCTTATTCTACTTTGATATCCTGAATAATAGGTCGAATCTCTATCAATAGATTTCATTTCTGTATAACTAACCATAGGCTGAACTACCAATTTTTTGGTGAATTTAATTTGACTCCAAATATAGAAAAATTGACCGGTTCCTCTAATAGGGGGATCGAGATAACGAACCATACTTTCGCTAATGCCGGCACCTAGCCCCATCATCATTTTTTCACTAAACTGAGAATTGATATTTACATCCACATCCCATAAATCTGTCATATTGGTAGACTTAAACCGCTCAAACAAGGAATAATCAAAATCAATTTGGATTTGTGTTTGCAGGGGTAATGTGACATTTGTCCAAATGCTGATTTCCTTTTGCTTCACTTCATCAGAAAAATTTTGAATCAAGCTGCCACGCGTTCCAATACTATACTCAGATATTATGTCACCATTTGGCCAAAACTGAAACCTACTTACCAATTTAAATTCTTTATAATTATTTTGGGTAATAAATCCATTTTCTGCTCTAAAAGTTGGTGTTTTATGCTCATATGAACCTTCCAAGTGCCACAGTTTTGTTGAGCGGGAGATTTCAATTTCTACTGCATTCCCATTGAACATTTCACCATCAAATTCAATAGTGTTTCCGTCCCCAAACAAATCAATAGATTGCATTAGCGAATCATTCGGTTCTTCTGTACTACTTAAAAGACCTTGCATTTCTAAAGAATAAATTTTGTTAAATCTGTATCGAAAATCAATCCCCGCTACACTTCCGGAACCACCATGTTCCATTCGCCGATCGGTTAACATAATTCCATAAAAACCCGTTTTACCCAATGAATGTTTTGCTCGAAATATATTGGATAGACTTTTGCCGCCAATAGCTGAATAACTTTGTTCTTCTGCAGGAATTGTAAAGGGTGAATCCTCATCAATAGCAGAAAGAAAAGCGAATGTAGTTTTCCCGATCGTTGTAATCAATCTACCGGCGACCACGGGGTTGTTAATTGATCGCGTGTAAACCGCATTAACATACGTCTTGAATAATTCAGCCCCTTCGTTGAAAAAGGGACGTTTCTCAGGAAAATAAAGCGCATACGTTGTATTCACATCTATCTGTTCTGCATCCGCTTCCACCTGACTGAAATCCGGGTTTAAAGTAAATTCTGCAGATAAATCTGAACTGAAAGAATATCGAAATCCTAGAGATGGTTCACCTTCAAAGGAACCGGATTGAAGTTGATCTTGATCATCCAGAGAAGATGATTGAGACCCGACCATGGCGGGTAACAATTCTAAAATTTGTTTTATTTGAATGCCCTTAATCCCCTTCAAAAAACCGAGCTGGCATAAAAAACACGGATCATTTCTGTCTAATCCACCCCATAGAATTTGATTTTTTTTCTCACGTGGTACACTCCTGTAAAACCCAATCCTCCATTCCTGCATTTCTTTTTTTGGAAATGATAGACTTGAGAAGGGAATCGCCATTTCCACCTGAAATCCTTTGTCAGTAATCTTTCCCTGAGATTCATAAACAATATCAAACCCCGGATCATCATTTTGCCCTGACCTTTTTAGATCCATTTGAATCCCGAACGGATTTGAGCCAATCATAATTCCTGTGCTGGATTCACCAAAAGGGTCAAGTATCACCGCAACAAAATCGTCACTCCAAACCTCATCCCTGTTCTGGTATGAAGCGCGTACATTTTCCGGGTTGTCGTAAGCGAGGAAGGCTACGTATAAATTAACTTCATCATATGTCATTCGAACTTCTGTTTCTACCGATGGAATGATATTGTCACCGGGCTCAAATTCCAAAAAGTGGTTCGTTGCGGCAGCCGACAGCCAAGCCGGCTCCGAAAGATCACCATCTATAATGATCGTGCTTGATGCGTGTGAAATCGTCAAGGATGGCAATATTCTATCCTCAGCAAATCCTGTGGATATGAAAATTGTCAAAATGATGAATAATGGTCTTGTTGTATGTGCTTTCATAAATACTCTTGCGATCCTTTAAACATGTAAGGTGATAATAGTTTCCAAGTTTGACATCAATTAATCAAAAAAGTTGTCAGAAAATAATCAATTTCTAAAATGCAGGAAAGTCTTCCAGGTGACAGGAAAAATTATTTTAATTTGATAATTTGAATAAAGGAAATAGAGAAAAAATGGATGAACCAATGAAAAAAATGAAATTACAATTCAATGAATCTTTAATAATCCGAAAAAGAATAATACCGACTTTAATAATTTTTATAGGGATATTTTTTACGGCAATAAGCGGGAAAAATCTTAGCCTTCTTTCGGAAGATGGAATAAATAATGTTGAACTTTTGGATGTTTATATTTACGAAGATTATGCTTTTATCCCGGGAGGACTTGGTGGATTAAACATTGTTGATATTTCAGATCGCTCAAACCCGCAGGTCGTTGGAGAATATACAGCCAACAACTGTGACTGGGGTCGGTTGTACTCCTGGTCGGTTTTTGGAAATTATACTTTTGGCGCAGGACGCGATTGTGGAATTCATGTTTTAGATATTTCTCAAATATCTAACCCTCAGCTGGTAGAAAACTTTGAAAGAGAATCAGAATCAATGCCGGTGCGCTATGAGCATACATCTACTCATTCAATTGGTACAGTAAATTATTTATTTGCAGCCGGACATCAGGCGGGAGTTGATGTATTTACAATCAACAGCGATGAACAAAGTAGTACCGTTTTGAATTATATCTCAACCATTGCTAGTTCAAACGCTTGGGCAACACAACCGTTTGGCAATATCCTATTTATTGCTGACGGAGCAACCGGAATACGTAGCGTTGATATATCAAATCCTTCTAACCCGATCCCGGTTAACATGATATCTGCCAGTGGAAGCGTTAAGGATTTGACCATTTCTGAGAATCGCCTTTTCGCCGCTGTGGGTGCATCCGGTGTGGATATGTTTAACATTTCGAACCCGGCAACTCCCTTATTTTTGTCTAACTATAATACCAGCGGTTATGCTTCACGAGTGGCGGCGAATGATTCACTTGTAGCCGTGTCAGATTGGGATGATGTTGAAATCCTAGGATTCACCGAAGGGGAATTAATTTTGAAAGGAATTAAAAATACCGGTGGAAGATCGATGGCAATTGATATGGTTGGAAATGATATTTTTTCTGCTGAATGGATTGAATTCCAAACCATGCGATATGGAAATGTTGAAGGACCAGATCTTGATATATCGAATCGAAAAATTGAATTTCCCAGAGTACCCTTTGGAGAGAATGAAACTATATCCGTTCAGCTTACAAACAGTGGAAGGGCGACCTTAAATATTACAGGAATAAGCAGCGATAACGTTGACATTTCAATCCCATTTAATTCTGCAGAAATCCTTCCTAATGCATCATTAACCCTTCCCATTACTTATACACCAAATATAGGAAATAGTTGGACAGGTTATATAACCATAAGCTCAAATGATTCCGATGAAAATAATGAAAAAATACGCATAATCGGGAATCATCCAAGTGGACCGATGGTGGGAGATCCGGCGCCGAATTTTAATCTTCCAATAGTTAACGGCGTGGGAATGATGGAACTCTCAGACCTTGGTGAAAATCCGGCGGTCATTGCCTTTTTTTCTGCTTGGTGACCAGTTTGCGCTCCGGAGTTTTCGGACATCGAAGTTTCAATTTGGCAGGAATATAAAAATCAAGGTCTGCAAGTAGTAGGTATCTCAAATGAACCACTTCAAACGATTGAAAATTTTATCGCAGATCAGGGAATCACTTTTCCGGTTCTGCGCGATGTTGCCGGGGTTTACAGTGCCTACAATATCCCAGGAGGGCAATCACCTTTCCCACGTGATTTTATCATAGATCAAAATGGGATATTAAGAATGACAAAGACAGAATATGATCCGGGTACCATGATTAATATCATAGAACAATTATTATCGCCGGAAGTCACAACTGATGAGGAAACACTGTCAAAAAAGTTTCAGTTACATCCAAACTACCCAAATCCATTCAATTCTGCCACTACACTCCAATTTCAATTGGAGACTGCGAGTTTTATCAGGCTCGATATTGTTGACCTCCTTGGTAGTGTGGTGGCAACACTTGCTGAAAATGAATATCTAAAAGACGGCAGTTTCAATTTCAGATGGGACGCATTAAACCAGAATGGAGAAGCACTTCCATCAGGCGTGTATATCGCTAGACTTCGTTCGGGGGAAAATATACAAATCCAAAAAATGATTCTTTTGAAATGAACAAAAATATCCCAATCCGCTTTCTAATGAGTATCGTTATGTTATCAATTTTCCTAAAGGGACAATCTTATGAAGTTGGCAATCAACTAACTCCTGAACATCTGGCTTCAGATTTGACTATTTGCGCAAATGATTCCGGTTTGATTTCCTTGGATTTATACAACGGTGCTGCAAATGGTGAAGATTACCACGTTATTTGGCTGAATTTCTTTGCGTCTTGGTGTTCTACCTGTCTTGCTGAAATTCCTTACGCTACCCAGATATATAATCAATATAAAGATCAAGGTTTGGTAGTCCTGTCCTTTGGTAGGCAATGGGACAATCCTTACAGCTGTTTAGATTGGGCTGAATTGGGAGCAGAATACAATATACTAGATGACGACTCCACCCAGGTCTGGTCATGGTTTGGTTTGGGAACTGTACCGCAATCCGTTATTCTAGATCACAATATGATTGTTAGATATAATAGTTATGGGTTTAATGAATCGGAGACTGTTTCTGTTATTGAATCATTTCTGGCAGAAATGCCATCAGTAAATGTGAATGATGAAATCGTACCGGTAAGTTTTAAAGTCACGCCACCTTATCCAAACCCGTTTAATGCAAAAATATCCTGGACAGTTTTGTTAGGTAAAGAATTATACCTCGAAACGATTGTATTTGATATCACCGGGAAAGAAGTCCAAAAAATAACGAATGAACATTATTCAGAAGGATCATACTTTTTTTCCTGGGATGCAAGTGTGGTTCCATCAGGCGTTTATCTTCTGAAATTGATAACACCATTCCACAATCAAACCCATAAAATGATTCTATTAAAATAAAGGAAAACTATATGAAAATTTTAACAGCAATATTTTTAGTCTTGTACCTTGGAGGCTGCAAAGACGAGAATTCACCTAATCCGCTATCCGGTGATTGGACGATTGACACAAATTATCTAAGACAAGGGTGCTTTTCAGGAAAAGACTGTATCCCTAGTTTAGAGCATCCCGGTAAATCAATTATCGGTGACAATAATCTTTCCTTTCTTGATGATAACGATCTAGTTGTTGGAATCTGGGACGGTAATGATTATATCGCATACCCCCATTCAATTTTAGACTGGCATGAAATAGTCAATGAAAATGGATATAGCATTTCATACTGCCCTCTCACGGGAAGTGCATTGCATATTAACACAGATAGTGAATTCGGCGTATCCGGGTTGTTGTATAACAGCAATTTGATTATGTACGACCGGAATTCAGAAAGCCATTGGCCGCAAATGCTGCTTCAATCAGCTGAGGGATCTCGACAAGGCGACGAACTGACACTCAATTCCATGATAGAAACAACATGGGCTACGTGGAAAAAATTATTCCCGGAAACGAAAATATTGAATTCTGCGACCGGTTATTCCCGGGATTACAATTCTTATCCCTATGGTAGCTACAAAACTTGTAATTCTGCTAGCTGTGGTGATTATATTTATTTTCCTGTATCTGTAGTAGATAATAGACTACCAGCAAAAACGCGAGTCTTGTCAATTATTTCCAACACAACTAAAAAATCCTACCCCATTCAAAACTTTATCCAGCCTACAATTATAAATGAAACTATCGACGGGGTTCAGTTTGCTGTCATTCTTTCTGCCGATGAAAAAATTGGTGTTGCATTCAAGACCGAGTTGAATCTTTCAATCGAAACCTGGGACATTGGAACCGGTACCATTTTGCTTGCCGATGCGAATGGCAACCAATGGAATATTCTTGGTCGCTTGATCAACGGAAATATGAATGACCTCGTTCCAGCAAAGTCATTCATATCATATTGGTTTTCTCAGGCGGCTTTTTATCCTGAAACAGAAATTCATTCATGACAAAAATCATTGGTATTACAATAATCAGTTTTGTTTTAATCCAATCATTAAATGGACAAGTATGCTGTTCTTTAGTGGGTGCCATAGATCATGGCGGCGGAACATCTTCAACACAATGGGACACTCAATGGCCATCTCTTTTCGATAATCGCCAAGTCTTCAAATGGGTAACAGGATTAAATGCCACTCATACCGATGATGATGGCTTAAAGGTCCGGTACGGAACTGCTTTAAACATTTATGTGCAACTATCCCATTATATCGGGCAAAAAAATGTGGGGTATATTCAAGCCGAAGGAAGCTGGATATTATTGGAAGAATCTTTATCATTTGCAAAAACCAGTAGCCGTGTCCAACAATTAGGATTAAGGCTTGGAATCCGGCACCTGCTACCGGGAAAGTGGGGGTATGTTTTTGGAGAAATCACTCTTCCAAAAATGCCTGATTTTTCTAACCAAGATTTTGCCTTCGCAAGTGGTGCGGTCCCAATCGCATTGGGGGGTTGGACAAATAGATTTCAAACCCCATGGTTCTATGTTTACCCGACACTTTTCCCTGATGTTTCCGTTTCGGTTTCCTTTTCGAAAAACCAGAAGAAACAAATTGATGTTTTCACGGATGATGCCCTAAGCGCACATGGATCAACTTCCATTCTTTTATCACAATTTTTATTACTATCACCTTTTTCAACATTTCTATATCAAAAACTACTAGCGCCTCTTTCTCCGTGGGAAACCGAACGACAGTCTCGTTGGCTAAGCGCGTTAAACGCCGGCTTAGATATTACCCCTAACCACCATAAATGGAATTGGTTGCACTTGCGCTTTTCTTGGCCCGTTTACCGTTGGTCTTCAAGTAGGAATTTCCCTGATGGGACCGAACCTGTACCTAGAATTTCCATTTCTATCAATAGAAGTGGAAATCTTTAGACTTCGGAATCAAAATGAAAAAGAAATATATCTTCATATCCTTTTTACTAGTCACAGCTTGTGAACCGACCTTTGAGGAAAACCTTAATCCTTCTATTATTGGGTTTTGGATTTTGCAAGCCCAAAATTCTTTAGAGAACAATTTAGATTATTATCCTCTCACTTGGGATATTCAGGATGAAAATTCCCTCATTGAAAAAGGTTGCACAGAAACCCAATGCTGGCAATACCAACTTCGCTGGGAGTTGGCTCAAGACACTTTAAATATATTTCGTTTTGATTATCTGATTAAATCCGGAGTGGTCATTCTTGGAAATGATGTGTTACAAATATCATGGAACGACTTAAATAAATCAATATTTTTAAGAACAGACAATTTTGAATAAGCGAAATCAAGGAATTCGAATATAATTGCTACTCTTAAACGGGTCGGAGTAGGGAATACCCATTTTCTCATATAGCATTGGTGGGACAGAAATATCACCGAGATACAAATCTCCTAATATTTCTCTATTTTTAGAGTCATTCATACCTTTCTTTGGTAACGCCAGTGTCAGAGTTGCAGTTGCATGAACAACAAATGATGGTTCATTTTTTTCATTAAATCGAAATCCTGTTGGTGCATCCAATGAAATGATAATTTTGGATGAGTAATTACTCAGAATACTAACAGCATTTTGTATTGACCCCCGTAATGGTCCACTTATTCCATATCCAATCATTGCATCAACAATAATATCCGAATTAGAAAATGCTTCTTCCAATTTTAAAGATGATGGTTTAATCATTTGTTTTACCGGCAATTCATTCAAAATATTCCATTGTTTTTTTGGAATCGCTTTCAGTTTTGATTTATCAGAAAAAAGTAAGATTGTTACATCAACGCCACGATTGGCTAAATGACGAGCAGCCACCATTCCACCACCACCATTATTCCCCGCTCCGCACAATAGGGTAATTTTAGGATGAAGGATTGTTGAGTTTCTGAGATAATCCTGACTCAATTGCGAAAGTGCATTTCCTGCATTCTCCATCATTTGTGTTAAAGAGATGTTGTAGTGACCCGCCATCAGTCGGTCCACTTCCCGCATTTGATCAACAGTGATTAGCGGCACATCATTCATCTATAGTGTTGAGCACCTTTCTAAATTGTTTGGCTGTTTGAAATCCTGCTTGCTGATATGTAATCTTTCCATTCTCATTAAATACCAAAATCGTTGGGAGCGCTTTCACGCCATAAGCATGAGCCAAAGCAAGACCTTCTTTTGTCTCTATATCTACCTTTAAGGCAATATAATTTTCCAAAGCCATTTTAATTGAACTATTTGCAAACGTTTCACGATCCATTTTCCTGCAATTATGGCACCAGTCTGCATGAAATTTTACTATGACCGCCTTCCCTTGAGATTTCCCTTCGATGAAAGCTTCTTCTAGTCTAATCTTCGAGAAAACATCTTTTTCATCTGCCATTAATAATGCTGTTGTTAATCCTAATAGAAGTATTAGTGTATTTTTCATAATGAATTCCTTTCATAATTTCTTACGAAAAATTACGAGGATTTCAAACAAACGGTTGTCAGGAAGAAGACTTTTAATAAGAAACGAAGGATGCCCTCAACGCTTTCCGTCTTCTAGAATCAACCGTATCTACAGCTCTCACAGCATATTCTTGCGCAGTATAAACTTGTTTCATGATCGGTTCATCTTCCCGCTTTGTCATATCACCCACAGCAAATAATCCATGTACAGATGTCTCTCCCTTATGATTGATCCATACATGACGTTTTTCTTCTGGTTGATCCTCATCCATTAATCGGGCTCCAACTTGCCGTGCGAGATCATTATATACACGATGGAGCCCCAAAGATACTAAAGCAAATTTCACAACTATATTTTCAAGAGATTCAAATTCAAAACCGTGTAGTTGCTTTGCACCTTCACTGACTAAGCCGGTAATTGGACCTGAAATAATATCTATGTTATATTTCTTGAGAATTTTCATTCGATCATCAGAAATAGTAGATGTTTCCCCATTTGCTAAAATATGTACTTTATTTCCATATCGTTCATAAAGCATCATAGCCAATTCTGCCGCCATATTTGAATGACCAATCACTGCAACAGATTCCTCGGTCGTTAAATGGCCTTCACATCGAATACAGTATAGCGCCTGTTCCCTATTCGCAAATGGGTATAGCCACTTCGGGGTTTCTTCCCAGTCACCTTTTTTATTTTGTTTCAAAATATGAGGTTGTTCATCCATAACACCCGTGGATAAAATAACAGCCTTCCCCTCAGATAATTTATCGTCTAATTGGATAGAAAAACCTATTTCAGTTTTTTCCAATTGGGAAACTTCGCCCTCCATTATTGTCACATTAGGGAATCCCCTTTCAATCCGTTGAACGGTATTCTGAATCAGCATACGATTATTGATATGATAATGCTCATTTTCAAGAAGTGTAATCGCTTCATCCTGCTTGTTCTTTTTCAATGTTTTAATGACTTGGGTTTTGATGATATCTTCATGAAATCCTACAATATTATCCAAGTTCATCACCCATTGTGACCGGCTGCGTTTTCTAGATTTTTTTGATCCTAAAACCCAAAGAGTTTTCATCCCATTCTGGGCGGCACGAAGTGCAGAAGCGGATCCGCCAATTCCTCCTCCAATAATTATACTATCAAACATTAGTCATTCCTTTTCTAGATTGGTCCAATTCAAAACATTAAAATCCCCTGCCTTTTCTACAGACTTTACAATGTCAGATTGTGACAATTTAGAAGCGTAGTAATTCACAGTGAAAGTTCTAGTCTTCTGATTAAATGAATGTTTCTGTATTCCTATCAGCCCATCCAGGGCTTTGCCGATATTGATCGGTCATCCCATTCATAGTATCCCACCACGGATATCCATCCCACCAACTGCGAATGTAGCTATTTGAATTTCATTATTTATTGTACAAGATATAAATACCAGTGGTACTATCAAAAATGCTACTAAATAATTATTCATCTAAATATAATCCTGATACTCTGCTTTATACATCATTTCTCGAATAAAATCTATTTTATTTTCATCCGTTTCAAATTCGGCAATGGTAGTTGCTATTTCTAAAGATAAATCACGGATTTGAGTTAAGGGCGGAAAAACTCTTCCATGATCCAAATCGTTTGGAGATAAAGATTTCGAAATAATTTCCGATGCTATCAGAAACATTTCATCTGTGACTCTATCTGCTTTTGAGGCGACTACACCCAAGCCCACACCGGGGAAAACATAAGCATTATTTCCTTGCCCGGGGACATGTGTTTCTCCATTGATTTCCACAGGATCAAAGGGACTCCCGCTCGCAAATACGCACTTTCCATTTGTCCATTGATAAGCTTGCTCAGCCGTGCATTCTGATTTCGAAGTTGGGTTTGAAAGTGCAAAAATTACGGGATTATCATGAATATCCGCCAATGTACGAATCGCATTTTTTGTAAAGGCCTGCGCTTGACCCGAAACACCGATTAATGCCGTTGGTTTTACAGCGCGAATTATTTCTGTTAGGTCAGAAAGATGTTCAAAAGGATGAGCAAATGGTTTTTTATCTTCAGAAACGTTTTCCCGTCCGTTTACAACCAATCCGCGGCTATCAATAAACCAGCATCGCTCTCTTGCTTGTTCGATTGGAATACCATTCTTAGAAAGTGCTTTGGAATATAATTCACCGATTCCAATTCCAGCGGATCCTGCTCCGTAAAATAGTAATTTTTCGTCTTTTAATTTTCGACCGGTTAATTTTTCACTTCCCAAAAGCCCTGCAACACCAATCGCAGCTGTGCCTTGAATATCATCATTCATCATGCGAAAATTATTCTGATATTTACATAAAAGTCTCGAAGCGTTCCTATTCGCAAAATCTTCAAATTGTATTAAAGTATCCGGAAAAACAGTTTTAACTGCATCCATAAATTCATCTAGGAAATCATCATATTTTCTCCCACAAATTCGGTTTTGTTTTACACCCAAATAATTAGGATCATTTAATAAATCTGAATTATTCGTTCCCACATCTAACATAATCGGTAAAGTCTTCGATGGATCAATCCCAGCGCACGCTGTATAAAGAGACAGTTTTCCAATAGGAATCCCCATACCATTCGCCCCTTGATCTCCCAAACCCAGAATTCGTTCGCCATCAGTAACAACAATAACATCCACTTCCTTATTCTGCCAATTTAGTAAGACGTTTTTAATGTTGTTGTGATCTCGATAAGAAATATATAATCCTCTTGGTCGGCGAAATAAATATCCGAATTTTTGACAAGCCTCCCCTACCGTCGGCGTATAAATAACTGGCATCATTGTTTCAATTTCATCAATGACAATCCTATAAAATAATGTTTCATTTCTATCATGCAACCCCATCAAATAAAGATATTTTTCAATGTCATTTGATTTGGAATTAAAATTCATCAGAATACGGTTTTTCTGTTCTTCGATGGTCGTGACTCGAGGTGGCAATAAACCGTGTAACCCAAAAGTGTCTCTTTCTTTTTGGGTAAAGGCAGTCCCTTTATTCAAAAGCGGCTCATGAAGTATATGCGACCCACCATGAAGTTCGCTAATCATTTTCTTAAATTCGGTCATAATTTGTATCTAGAATTTAATGTTTATTTATAATTCAAAAATGTCCAAATTTGTTCAATACTTAGATGATCCCCAATATTTATCCCATAATAGGCGGTTTGAATAACCCCTTTTTCATCTATAAGGAAATCGGCGGGAATCATGGCCAAATCTCCTTCCATTTTTGCCGGTAAAAACCCTTTCAGCATTCCTATCATTGCAGTTGGTATTCCTTTCAAATACCCCAACCAAGATGATTCTACCCCAAATTGCTGATACAATTTTCTGTCCGGATCAGGAATAATGGGAAAGGGCAATTCATCTTTTGCAACATAGTCCAAAATGCTTTCTTTCGGAGATTCAAACACGGCTAAAATTAGAAATCCTTGCTCTTGTAATTTATCATAAACTTGACCCAATTTATGAATCCGTAAATTGCATGCGGGACAAGATGCATATCGAAAAAAAGATAGCATCCATTTTTGATATATATATTTCTCTGTGGAATGCTCAATTCCGAAAATGTCTTTGGTGAAAAATTTTGGGACTTCTTCTCCTTGTTTTAAACGCATGCCTTTTTACTATTTAGAATAGGAATGATCATAATTTTATCTTAATAAATGGGATTATTAAAAGTGTAGATAAATCAGTGTTTTGTGAATTTTGAAATTTTCTCAATCCGATTGTCATGTTTTGATGTCCTTGACTCGGTTGAGCCAAATAGGTGCCAAAGATGCGATCCCACACCGACAGATTGAATCCATAATTTGTGTTGAGTTCTTCCGAAATTACAGAATGATGCACGCGATGCATATCCGGCGTAACCACCAAAATTCGAAGCACTTTATCAATCGATTTCGGCATTTGAATATTGCTATGATTGAACATGGCCAATCCATTTAAAATTATCTCAAAAATTAAAATAGCCATCGCAGAAACCCCAAGTAAAACGACGAAAACACATTTTAATAGAAAAGATATCAATATTTCAATGGGATGAAATCGTGCGCCGGTTGTCACATCCATATCTTGATCAATATGGTGGATTTGATGTAATCGCCATAGGAATGGGACATTATGAAAAATAAGATGTTGACTATAAATAATGAAATCTAAGATGATAATTGAAAAAATTAACGCCCACTCATAAGACAATGAAACCATGTTAAATAATCCCCAATGATTTTGGTTTACAAAAAGGGCAACACTCGCAGTTGAAAATGGAACAAGCACAACAATAAATAGACTGTTTATCGTCATTAAAACAAAGTTCGTAGGCCAGCGTTTTTTTCTGTTAAATCGAAGATCTCGTTTTGGCTTTAGCACTTCCCAAATACACATTGATGTCAGCATAATTAAAAATATACTAAGCCGAATAATCAATTCATTCATGAGTCATGCTATTAATGACTCGGTTTGTGTATACGGATAAATTTCTTCATAGGTCATAACCTTAGCCATGCTGATCCGTCTAAAAATATGACTTCGGTTTAATTCTTTTGAAGATTTCAATCCGGATGCGGCCATGAGTTCTGCAAAACTATGAAGTGTTTCATGGTGAAAATTGGCAACACGTTTTGATTTATCCTCAACATCCAAACCTTTCGTTAAGGATTTATCTTGAGTCGCCACACCCACAGGACAGGTATTGCGGTTGCATTCCAAAGCTTGGATACAACCCAACGCCATCATCATTCCCCGGGCACTATTAATCATATCCGCACCCAATGCAATCGTTTTTGCAATATGAAATCCGGAAATAATTTTCCCCGATGCAATCAGTCTCATTTCATCTCTTAATTCAAATCCCACCAAGGTATCATGGACAAATGCCAAAGCATCTCGCAACGGCATTCCCAAAGAGTTAGAAAATTCAACCGGCGCAGCTCCCGTTCCCCCTTCACCGCCATCAACGGTAATAAAATCCGGCATTATTCCAGTTGATAACATGGCTTTACATAATCCACTAAATTCTTCTTTTCTTCCTACACACAATTTAAAACCTATCGGCTTTCCACCAGATAATTCTCTTAACTTTTGAATGAAATGCATTAAGCCTTCCGCATCACTAAAGGCCGAATGTCCTGGTGGCGAGTGAACATCTTTATAGGGTTCAACGTGGCGAATATTCGCAATTTCTGCTGTATTTTTTATGGCTGGTAAAATACCGCCATGACCAGGTTTTGCACCTTGAGATAATTTGATTTCGATCATTTTCACTTGGTCAAGACTTGCATTTTCTTTAAATGTAATTGGGCAGAATTCACCTTCCGGCGTTCGAGATCCAAAATAACCGGTTCCGATTTGCCAAATTAAATCGCCACCAAATTTCTTATGATAAGGACTGATTCCACCTTCGCCTGTATTGTGAGCAAAATCATCTATTTTTGCACCCTTATTCAATGCCATGATTGCGGTCTTGCTCAACGCCCCGTAACTCATGGCCGAAATATTCATCAAACCGGCAGGATATGGATTTTTGCAAGCAGGACCACCAACCATCACTCGCGGATGAGCATCCACTTCCTTTGGATTTTTCGCATACATGGAAAAATCCATCCATTCATATCCTTCGCTATAAACATCCATCTGTGTGCCAAATGGAACCGTGTCATTGACTTTTTTGGCTCGACGATAAACCAAAGATCGATAAATTCGATTAATGGGTCTGCCTTCCGTATCAGTCTCCACAAAATACTGCATAATTTCAGGACGGATTTTTTCCAATAAATAACGCCCATGACCAATCACTGGGAAATTTCTTCTAATCGCTTGATGCGTTTGCATCATATCTAAAATACCAAGAAAAGTGATTGGGACAACTACAATTAAACCCCATATAATGGGTTGCCAAAATTGATAAATAATGCCAATTACACCTAATAGCAAAATGGCAACGAATACAAATTTATTTCTAACACTCATTTCTTATTCCTTCAATTTAACAGAATGATTGGATTGGCAAGTTGGAAAATAATACTTTTTCCTTAATCCTGTTATCTTGCTATTTATATTTTTCTACCTTCTCCACGTATGAAATTTTTCTACCCAATTCAGCAATCCTTCCGGTGCGTGGGCTTTTTTCCAATTTCCTGCAAGATATTTATTGGCTTCACCCATAGTCGGGTAAGCATGAATAGTGCCCAGAATTTTATTCAATCCTAATCCATGTTTCATGGCAAGGACAAATTCCGTCAAAAGGTCTCCGGCGTGTGAACCTACAATTGTGGCACCCAAAATTGTATCTTTACCTTTTGGCGTAATGACTTTGACGAATCCACTGTCCTCTCCATCAGCAATGGCTCTGTCCAAATCGTCTAATCCATACCGAGTAACTTCAAAATCAATTCCTTCTTCAAGGGCTTCCTGCTCGTTGATACCCACGCGAGCCACTTCCGGATCAGTAAATGTTGTCCATGGAATGACTCTGTAATCTGTTTTGAATTTTTTGAGTGGACTGAATAGACTATTCACCGCAGCATACCATGCTTGATGAGCAGCAAAATGCGTAAATTGATGGGGACCTGTTACATCGCCCACCGCATAAATATTCGGATAATTTGTTCGCAAGAAATCATCCGCTTCGATGGTGCCATTTTTTCGGATTTCCACGCCCAATTCTTCTAATCCAAAACCGGTTACATTCGCTTTCCGTCCAAATGCCATAATAATTTCATCGCACTCAATATTGAGTTTATCCGGCTTGCAGTTACAGGTTACTACTTTTGACCCATGTTCATTTTTGAATCCTTCCACCATATGTCCCGTTCGGACCGTAATGCCTTCCGCTTCAAATTTGGCACGAACTGCATCGCTCACTTCTTTATCTTCTTTCAAAAGCAAACGGTTCATTCCTTCGAGAATGGTTACTTGTGAACCAAATCGGGCAAAAGTCTGCGCCAGCTCACAACCGATAGGGCCACCGCCAACAACGACCAATCGTTTGGGCAATTCCCGGATGTTCCACAGTGTATCGCTGGTAAGTGGTTGAACATCTTCAATGCCCAGAATGGGCGGAACCAAGGGTCGAGCACCTGTAGCAACGACAATATTTTTCGTAGTCAAAATTTCACCATTCACTTCCACACGATAAGGGTCAATTATTTTTGCTTCTCCTTCGTAAACATTCACACCCAAATCCGAATAGCGTTCCACAGAATCATGGGGCTCAATTTTTTTAATTACACTGTGAACTCGATCCATGACTTTGGAAAAGTCATATTTTATTTCCGCTGAATCAAACCCCCAATCTTTGGCTCGCTCTGCATAATGAAGCATTTTTGCTGATCGTATTATGGCTTTACTGGGAACGCACCCCGTATTTAGACAATCGCCACCCATTTTATGCTTTTCGATTAAGGCAACTTTTGCCTTCACAGCAGATGCAATATAGGCGGAAACCAATCCGCCAGAGCCACCGCCAATGACCACCATATTATAATCGTAATTTTTTGGCTTTTTGGATTTTATCATATTTTTCCTTCTTTTTAAATGTTCCACAATCTTTTTTGAAATAAGTGGGAATACCCCCAAAAGTGCAAAAGCCAAAATCATATTCAATGATAAAATATCGCCGGCTGATTCTAATTTGCTGATTTGCGTCCCTGCATTCACAAAGACCGCGGTCCCCGGCAGCATCCCGACTTGACTCACGAATGCGTAAGTCACGGCACCGATATAGGTTTTGGCAAATGCGGCATTCACCAGAAAAAATGGGAAAACCGGACTCAATCGAGACATAAATAAAAATACAGCGCCATCCTTTTCCACACCATGATTTACCTTTTTCATGATGGGCTTTAATTTTTCCTGAAATGCGTTACGAAATAAATATCGACAATTCATCATTGCCATCGTTGCGCCGATAGTGCTGGAAACAGACACAAGAATGACTCCTGGAATTAATCCAAAGATGGCTCCACCAGCTATTGTCATTATGGTTGCACCTGGTAAAGATAGCATGGCCATAATGATGTAAACCCCGGAATAAATAGAAATGGTTTTTATTTTATTCGCTAAATAATAATTATTTAAGGTGGACTGCTGTAATTTTAAATATTCAAAATTTAGATACTGTCCTAAATCGTAAACAAAGTAAAGAACCACAATGGTAGCGATGGCTAATAATAGTAATATCTTTTTAATCATATTTCGTTTCCATTTTGCCACGAAGGCTCGAAGACGCAAAGGTAAATAATTTTTTAATTCTTGGAGCCTTCGTGTCTTTGTGGCTACTCCCTTTTCCCTTTTAATTCAATAAAATCTATCCAAGCCGTTGTGGATTCGCCCGTATTATCAGAATCACTCATAATGGCAAGACTGGCTTTTTTAGGTGGCTCTTCACCAAACGCTTTTCGATAATCTTCTAAAATATTTACATCTTCAACCATCCATTTTCCTACATTCGTTTTTCCTTTTTGCATCAGTATCATTTGCGCTTTTTCCGTATAAGAATTGGGAATGATTTCTTCTGCATGGTTTTTATTTGACCAAATATAATTCAGACTGCTATGGGGCGGATATTCTCCATAAAGTAATTTCGCCGATTCGTATAGTGCAGATTCCAAAAACCCCACCGTTTCAGGATCATATTCAAACATAACGTAAATCCGAATTGGATAATCATCACCGGATTTTTCCTTCGCATTCCCTTTTGAATATATATTAGATACTTTCCACTTCCACCGTAGCAATGGCGATTCATTCACGTCAAAAGATTTTTCCCAAATCAAGCCGGAAGCAGAATTATCTGATTCTGCTTTCAAATATGAACCGTGGGGATTTCTCTTATCAATGGAATATTGCGTGTGTTTATCGATCTTTTTAAAATTAAGTGGTTCCCAGCTCTCCATTGATTTAAATGGTTCCAATAAAATGGATTGGCTATAAGCAAACATAATTGGTAAAAATAATAAATTATGAATTTTCATATATTTCAAATCGTGATGGGGAAACTGGCGTTCATATTTCCCCACCTTATCTGATACACTTCTATAAAAATCGCCTTATGAGTTGGCTTCATTAAGGCTGTTCCCCTTGAACGCAAAGAATAATGCTATAGCAGCTACGAGAGTTTGGAATTCAGCACCACCCATATTATTTGTACCGTCACCCCAACCTGATGTAAAACTCCAGCCGTTTTGTAAATGAACCATGCCAATAGCACCCATCATAACGGCAGCAATAATGAGGCCGGCAACGCGTGTGGCCCATTCCGGTCCGATACCGCCATATAATATTAACAGACCCGCTACAACTTCCATCATTGCCAGCATATATATCATCGGTAATGGCATTCCCATCATTTTTGCCATCATTTCTGCCATAGGGAATTTCCCCATTCCATGAAACACAAATGTTCCGGCAAGAGACAGTCTGACTAACCAATGTCCTAAACCAGAGAACTTATTTAGAGTATCCATAGATACCTCCTTTGTTTATTGTTGAGTAAGTTGAATGAAGAAGTTTTCGATTGCGATATCTTTAACTTCTTCCAGTTTATAGGGATCATATTTCTTTGCTTCAAACACTTCCTGTTCGATTAGAAACATGAGAACGCTTAAGTGAAGTAATCTAATTTGAATGGATGGATTAAAATCTGGGTTAAAACCCCAATGCTTTTTCCCGTATTCAATTCTGTCTTCTGTAATTTTCCAAAACCCGCCCATAACATTCTTATATTTTTGCTTTGCCAGTGGATGCCCCTGCATGCTGATTTGTAGTAATAGTCTGAGATAAGGAATTCTTTTTTCATTTATTACTATCATACTGGATAAATAATCGTTAATAAAATCACGAAATTCTTGAACTGTTGTGATTTCGCTTTCGTCAATAATAGGATGTGAATTTTCAATATAGGATTCAATTATTTTGGTTAATAATTCATCTTTTGTCTTAAAATATTTAAATAATGCACCTTCCGAAATCCCAGCTTCTTTGGCAATCTCAGCCGTTCGAATAGCGTCCAGCGATTTTTTACCCAGTAGTTTACTGGTGCAGTTAAGTATCTGATTTATGCGGTCTTCTTTCTTCATTCGTTGTGATGCCATGGATGAATATAGTAAGTACTCACTTTACAAACTATCGGGAATATGACAATTTTTCAAATCGTTCGAAATTAGCGGTATTACATTATTTTATTTCGCGAATGAAGTCCGGATAAAGAATTAAGTTTTTCAATGAAATACTGTTTATCTATTTTCCCCGTTCGCCATAATGAATCATCAATGAATACAGATGGTGTTATTATGCCCCCAAAGTGTTTTGACATGTTTTCACCTAAATCCAAATTTAAAACATGAAAATCTATGTCATTATATTTCTGTTTCAGGATTTTGAAATCATCTTCCATTTCTACACAAAGTGGACATGAATTTCGTACAACCAAATAAATACTTGTTAGAGATGAATCGTTCAATTTCATCATGTTGAAAAATAAAAGAAATATATAGAATTTTATTGTCAGGTTTCTGACAATAAATCAATTAAGCCAGTCGGTTTCCTTCACCTGTAAAAAGCGCCGTGTATATTTAATGGTACCTTGATCAGCAAGTTCATTTAGAACCATATTTACTGTTTGTCGCGCAGTAGCAGTAAGATCAGCGATTTCTTGATGTTTGAGAAAAGGTCTTACTATCCAGCCATCAACCATTTGTTTCCCAAAGTTTTTTACATATCGCTTGAGAAATGATTCAATTCGTTCTTGAGCGTTTTTGAACACTAGATCTTCAACGTGAGATTGAATCGTCTGTAGTCGAAACCCGATGAATTTTGTAATACTCATATTTAAAGCAGGATTATCTTTCATCATTTCTTGAAACATGTTTTTACTGATTGTACAAATCACTGCATCTTCCATCACCTCGGCAATATTCTCATGCTTCTCCTGCCCAAGAATAGATCCTTCGCCAAAAATTTCTCCCGGACCGATGAGCTGCATTGTGGTTGTGCGTCCATCTTCAGCGATTCGGGAAATTTTTACTTTCCCTTCCTTTAGAATATAAATGGTGTCACTTCTCTCATCCGGGAAATAAATAATTTCTTTCTTCTTGTTCGTTTTCATTTTACTCTTACGACCCATTTCTTCCATAGATTTTTGAGCCATTTCGGAAAAAAGATTGAAATTTTCCAAATACCAGAGTTTTGTTTTTTCAGCCATTGTCTATCTCTGCCACAGGTTTGTCGAGAATCCCATTCTTGTAATCTTCAAATGCCTTGAGTATTTCTTCTTTGGTGTTCATTACAAACGGGCCGCCACGGGCAATGGGCTCATTCAGCTGTTTACCGGCAATCAGTAAAAAAGACGTTTCTACAACTCGAGAAGAAACCTGTATTTTTTCACCTGCACTTAAAACGCCAAGTGTGTTTCTTTTTACAACTGTATCTCCCACAACTGCTTCGCCCTCATACACATAAATAAAACTCTGAAAAGATTTTGGCAAATTGTGTTCAAACATAGATTTATTTCCAAGATTCACGTCCAGGTAATGAATTTCAATGTTCGTCTCAGCAATGGCGGAAACATCAGAAAAATTACCGGAAATGACTCGAACTTGAAGGTCATCCTTTTCATAGACTGGAATATTTTCCGATGGAATGTCCTGATAGCGTGGTTCGGTCATCTTTAATTTCTTTGGCAAATTGACCCACAATTGATATCCCCACATGAGTCCGTTTTCCTGTTCCGGCATTTCGCTGTGAATAATTCCGCGCCCGGCTGTCATCCATTGCACCGATCCGGTAGTGAGCAGTCCTTCATTTCCACTCGAATCACGATGCCGCATCCGACCCTGCTTCATGTAAGTTACGGTCTCGAATCCACGGTGAGGATGATGCGGAAATCCGCCGATATACGCATCCGGATTATCATTGCGAAATTCATCGAAGAGCAGAAACGGATCGAGATAATTTAGTTCTGGTGAGCCAAGAATCCTTTTGAGTTGAACACCGGCACCATCTGTTGTTCTGATACCATTCACAAGCAGCGCAATCTCCCTGGTATTACTCATTATTATTCTTTTTGAAAATCCAATGAAACCGAATTTACACAATACCGTTTCCCTGTTGGATTAGGGCCGTCATCAAACACGTGCCCCAAATGCGAATTACATTTTGCGCAAAGGATTTCAATTCGCTTACTTAAAATGCTGTTATCTTCTTTATAGGCGATTTTAGATTTATCAAGCGCTTCATAAAAACTCGGCCAACCGCTCCCGGAATCGTACTTCGTATCCGAACTAAATAGTTCTTCGTCACAGGCAGCACAAACATATGTACCCTTTTCTTTATGTTTGTAAAATTCCCCGGTAAAGGCCTGCTCGGTCTCTTTTTCACGAAGAATTCTGTATTCATCCGGTGTGAGACAATTTTGCCATTCGGATTCGGTTTTTGTTACTTTTTCTGTCACAGTGGTGCCATCCTCTCCGGATTGGGCCAACGCCCAAACCATTAGAAAAATGAATAAACCAATGAAGTGTAATCGCATCATTTCAATAAAATCATTCTCCGAATTTTACGCACATCACCTGACATTAGTTCAGCAAAATATACACCGCTGGACTGGTTGTGACCGTCCCAGGAAATTTCATGAAATCCGGTTTCTATTTCTCCATCCATCAGAGTTTCCACCATCCGTCCCGTGATATCGTAAATGCGTATAGATGTGGTATGCAACATCTCTACGGGAATATCAAACCGAATGGTGGCAATTGGATTAAATGGATTGGGGAAAACTGGATGAAGCGCAAATTCTTTTGGAATTGAAAGAATTTCTAATGATTCTGTCCCTTCGCTGATGATGGATCCATCTTGATCATAAAATGCATAAACCAATATCGGATTTGTTTCATTTTTCTGGCGAAATGACGTTTTAAAATTTATGTCCGGTAACTCTATGTTATCCAGCCCTGCAAACTCAAAAAGAAATTTTCCCGTTGATTTATTGTGCTGAGTTAATGTGATTTGGGATGGCGATGATGATTCGAAACTGTGTTCTAATTCCAATATCATTGGATTGTATTCCAAATAGACTTGTCCCGTTGAACTTTTTTTCGGTGGGATGACGGAAAAACTATGATTGAATTTTCTCAATTCAATTTTTTTTCCATTTGTTGTTCTTAGAGGGCGGGAAAGAGAATTCAGTTGATTTTTCCAATACCACATTTGAACAAATGCCATTCCATCGTCCAAACCAAACTCAGCATCGGTTTGAATAATGTAATGCGGAAGCGTTCCGGTAACAGGACCGAGCTCAGAATCATAATCCTTTTGGTACCAGGAACTCACTAACTCAGATAAATCGGTGGCATCAATATCGTCATCCATGTCAAAATCTCCCAATGCCGGTGTGTAATATGTGTATATCACCTGAGGATCATGAATTGCATTTGCAGAATCTTTCAGATTATCCCATGTTATTGTAATGGTATCCAAGCTGGCGAATGGGGGGAAAAGAGTGAGTTTCATCACGGATATGGTTGTATCAACGGAAAACTTTAAACTATCGGTAAATTTGGTTGCAACTTGAAGATCGAAAGATTTTAGCGGCTCTGATATTGAAAATTCAATTTCTTGAGCAAAAATTAATGGAATAGTTTCTTGATCATCAAGACTGGCTTCTGTAATAGACGGTGGCAATTTGTCATTTAATTGAAATGTCGGCGTGGTTTCTGTGGGAAACATCGCATTACCGGATTCATCAAAGATGGTATTTTCATTCATAGGAAAAGCTCGAATAGTTTCAACACCGGATGGGGGGAAATCAAAATCTAGATGTAGCCGAACAATAAGTTCGCCGCCGCTTAATGCTGTGTTCCATTCAGAAGTAACGCTACCGATTGATACCGCATTAGCATTCCCACCGTTATTGAAAAACTCAAGTTCAAAATCAGAATCATCCAACCCGCCTGATCCAGAATTCGTGCTGTAAGATCCCTCAGAAAATTTCACTTCAATTTGATTATCCCAAATTAGGTTGGATGATGATCGAATGATCGGTGGGAAAAAATCCTTTAGCGTTACTTCTCCTGAACTCATTGCCATCTGCATCGCATTGCCATTAAGGTCGTACACCGAAGCATCTGTTGCTGGTCTAATTTCAATTTGTTCTACTCCGCTTGATAGATCGGTTGTTGTAAAGTGTACAAGAATATCTGTCTCTCCGCCAACTAATCCAGATTCATCCATGCGAGTTAATTGGGTAATCGAAGCAGAAGATGCGTTTCCTCCATTTTGATCAACATCAATAGCAAAGTCAGCTGGTAAAACCGATCCGGTTCCATCTGCGTTCGTGTAAATACCTTCACTAATTGTCACAGTCACTGCAGAGTCCAGAGATAATTCTGCATTTATAAACGTTGGCACCCATTTATCATTCAGTTGTATAGGCCCTGTCGTTTCTATTGAAACAAGTGGGTTCCCTATTGAGTTGAAAATAGAATTATTACTCACTGATTTAATTTCAATTGATTCCGTCCCACTCGCCGGAGGATTGGACAATGTAAAATAAACTAATAAAGAATCTTCTCCGCCTGCCAGCACGCTTCCGTTCGTTTTAGTTATAGATGTCAATACAGTTCCTGTTGCGTTTCCAGCATTTTGCGTAAACACAACCTGCAAATCTGAAACTTCCATCGGAGTATTTGCAGAACTATTTCCGTACACTCCTTCACTCATAAACAGTTTTACATAAACGTTATCTCCGCTTAGTTGTGTTTGATCAGCTATTATCCGCGGAAAGGGGAAAAGTGTCAGCTGATCGCTGGTAGATGCTATAGACATTGCATTCCCATTTGCATCAAAAATAGCATCATTATTTTCCGGACGAATAATAATTGTTTCCACTCCGCTTGGGCTGCCGGTTACATTAAGATATATCCACAAACTGTCCTCGCCGCCTGTCAGGGAATTCCCACCGGGTTTGGTGACCAACTGTATATCTACCCCACTGGCTGTTCCTCCATTCGCATTAAAGTCAACTGAAAAATCCGAGACCAGCAAGGCGCCGCTGCCATCGTTATTGGTAAAAATTCCTTCGGAAATTGATAAAGCAGCATAGGAATTGTCAGTAGCTAGTATGGATTGAGAGGAATTCATTAATGGAGGAAGTTGTTCATTTAAAAAAATTGTACCCGTCGAGGATGTATTACCCATGGCTACACCGCCGCCATCAAATACCGAATTTGCATTGGCTGGTTTAATTTCAATTGTTTCTACTCCCGACGCCGCGCCACCAACGTTTAGAGCCAAACGAATCATTGATTCACCACCTTCCAATGGGCTTCCATCTTGTTTGCTGATTCCTTGTATAGCTACCTCTGTTGCTAATCCTCCATTCTGCTGGAATTCAATAGTAAAATCATCAACCTGAATCGCAAAGGGGGCACCATTCCAAGGTTCGTTATTATCATACACGCCTTCATTAGTTGTAATATCAATCCAATTATTAGTTGGATCTAAATTACTGGAAACAATAAATGGAGGAGCAGAATAATCAATGGATAGCTGAAAATTTCCTGTCGTATTGTACCCGTCAATAACAATGAAATATGTTGTTGTATCTGCTCCATCAAGTGGATATAATTGGTATTCAAAAATCATTCCTCTGTATTCGGGGGTTCCTTCAATTGAAGTTCCTATTGTTGAAGCCATACTTTCCGTACAAGATTGGGTATCTTCGCTATAACAATCATATCCTGCGCCTGCACCTTGATCACCTGTAGGATATCTGCAAGTTGGAGGTCCTATCGTATCTACACCGCATGTGTCATTAAACTCGAAAACGCCCATTTGAATATCAAAATCAGTAAAAGCATGACAGACAGAAAAGTCGATTAGAATTGTATCGACTACGTTTAAAGTAAAAATAAAATCTTCTGAATTTGCCTGACCCCATTCGGTTACATCTATCGAATCTCCGGCACCTAATGTAGAACCTTGATAATTAAATGGAATTTGATCGATGACAACATCTCCGCATCCAACAGGACCACCTTGTCCAAATAAAAAGGCAATCCAAATTATGAATGAAAATATTCCTCGTTTAATCCACCACATGGATCAACCCTTCACCCATATCATTCAATAAAATTTGTATATTATCTGGTTTCCTCAGTTCTGTTGAATCTGCAAACTGGAGGATGGACGTACCCTTTTCATCAGCTCTGAAAACAATTTCAGCGATTGAGCCGGTACCGCTAACAAATGTGTTTTCATCCGGAAGATAAAATACATAAATATCCAATGTTCCTTGATTATCTTCGGTGATAATTAAAGGACTTAGAGAATCAGAAGTATTGGACGAAAAATAATCTCCGAACAAAACGGTATCAATGGTGAGACTTCCCCAATGATATTCAATTCCAATATAAGCTCCCGCAAGGCTGTCGATTTTGAGGGCATACACATCAATTGTATCTTTCTGTCCTTTTGAGATTGCAATGGAATCCGGCCAGAAAAATAATGCCGGAGGTGAGTAACCCATAGAGTCCGGATCAGCCTCATTGTCAAAAGAGTACGCCGGCTCTTCGCAAGATAAATTAAATAGCAAAGATGAAACGAGAATTATGCTTAGAATCAAAAGTCCGACTCTAAAATGAATATTATGAGTTTGATCCGATGCTTGGATCATAGGTTTTCCCTTTAGTCTAATGAAAATGACAGATTTAGCAACGGTTTTTGAGTCACCGGATTGTAAGAAAAATGTACGTCTGTTCTTTTAGGTTGCACTGAATATATCGTTTCCGGACCAACATAATATGCATGGGCGATGTTTATCAGCCAAATAATACGACCAGCATCATAATAATTTTTCATCCAATTATTATGATGTTTTAGCGTAGAAACATAATCCAATACCTGTTCTTTATAACCGGGAATATCCTCCGGTCTTTCTGCGCCCAAATACAATGCATAAAACTGTTCTGCATTTTTTTGTGCTGTTTGAAAAGATTGATGATGGTAATACGCCATTGCCGAGAAAACAACCTCTGTTGTGAAAAATGAAAAGGCTGACCATTTCTTTTTTGAATAAAATTGTCCGACGCCCGGAATGGCAGATGATAATAATGCCGCTCTTATTTTTCCGTTTGTTATCAGATATTCTACAAGACCAACGCCCGGTACGGGACCATGAATAACAATAGGTTGGTTGATGCTTCGTGAATTCGCAGCAGTAGTTACACGAGGGCCCATCAGCATTGTTGTCTGCATTTCTGAGGGTAACAGCGAAACATGACGCGGTGTAGGGGGCTTTTGGAGTGTCTTCGTAAGCGACTTCCCTATATTTTCCCCGGCAGATTCCAAAAGACTAATGAGACTATCAATACCTCCGGTCGTTGAAATGTGGACGCTGTCGATTCTAATTCTTAATTCCATAGAGAACACATCGATATCCAAAGAAATAGTCGAATTAGAATTAGTCACTTGACCTGAGATCAAATAATTGACATTTAGACGATTACCGATTTCCAATGCGCAATTCAAGGATTGGCATGACTGGTAATCATCTTCAGATTTCCCATAAAACACAGAAAAATTTTCAGTCGATTTTTTTGAATGAACCATCGCTTCAGAGGAATCAGAAAGAGACACTCTAAATTTTTCAGTCAAAGACGTTGAAAAACTTGGAGGAAAGTTGTTAGGCTCAAAATTGAGGACTGCTATTTTTACTGGCGTGGCAGACAAAATACACACATAAAAAATAACAGAAATAATACAGCTTTTGGCAATTTGAATTGGATTGATTGGATGAACCTCGGATTTCATTTCAGCTGAATTTACACATTCAGCCGGAAAGGTAAAGTAAAAAGGAAACTACCCTTTCAAAAATCTTAAAATTTCTTAAATGGGTTATCTTGACGCCATTGGTTCAAAAACCGGTCTGTTTCAAAAACTATAACCTGTTCAATCGAATGTTTTAACTGGTCCGGTGCGGCAGATCCTATGGATTGATTTTCATAGATTTTATTCACCTGAAATCCTTTTTGAAAATCGGTATAATTGAATTGATCAATAACCTGATCTACCGTAGCAGAAAAATCATAAACTGACAATTCCACCAAAAACTGGCTTATACTGTCCCCTTTGACTACCGCTTCCTCGACGTAAACTTGTAACCGCGGGTAAGCTTCCTTTTGGGAAACCTTTACATGATACTGAATCAGTTTTGATTCGACGTAAGTTTTTATTTCGGCTTTCGAAATCACATGTTCAAGTCCTATGGCAGATGCTTCAATATGATATCGATTCAGTCCTTTTAGATTTCCTTCAACCCAAGGTTGTTGCGCATACAAACATCCTACAATGATGTAAAAGAGGTAAAAACAATTTCTATGAGTTATCATTTAAAACAATTGGGAAGGGTACTCCCCATTTTCAACCATTTTTGCTATTTCTGAAACAACATACGGTTTATCCTCTTTATAGGTCACGCCAAACCATTGGGAATCGCTCCGTAGAACAAATAATAATTCGCTGCCTTTTTGAATCAGATCATTGATGACAGTGGGAATAAGAAATTCACTTTTGAGTTCTGCTCCTTCATTTATCAGGAATTCTCTAAACATCTCTTTCAAATACTCGAACAATACTGGAGTGAATCCCCACATATTCATAGATACCGGTTCATTTCCGTTCAATGAAAGATTACGGTTAGAGGTAATTCCTTCATCCGAATTTTTGAGGTCGCTTGTTTCGATTACAGTCGAAAGCATGTTTCCCTCAACCGAGCATAACCCACGGGTTACACCGCCAAAGACAGACAAAGTTTTATCCAATCGATACGCAACCATACTGAAGTTCGTGTTGTCATTTTTATAATAGTCAACAAGCTTTTGGTAGGCTTCCTTTCCATAAAAGTCATCCGCATTGATGGCTGCAAAAGGTTCATTAATCAAATTGGACGCCGACAATATAGCATGTCCGGTTCCCCAAGGTTTTTCCCGGCCTTTAGGGCAGGTAAACCCATCAGCTAAATCATGCAAATCCTGAAAAGCAAATTCAACTTGAATTTGTCCAGCATATTTATCGGTAATCTGTCTCTTGAATTGGATTTCAAAATCTTTTCGAATAATGAACACCGCTTTTGTAAATCCTGCTTGGATTGCATCGTAAACAGAATAATCAATAATCGTTTCATTGTTGGGACCTATGGCATCCAACTGTTTGAGTCCACCGTATCGCGACCCCATTCCTGCTGCCATAACTAAAAGTGTAATATCTTTCATTTAACTCCTATTTAATAAAAAGTTGAATCATTTCTAAATTTTATTTCGGGCGTTGAAATTACACATTCAAACCTTATCTTCATTCATTAAATTAGGCAGGAAAAAATATGAAAAAAATAATTCCAGTACTTCTAATTCTTTTCGCAACACCAGTTTTTTTCCAATCTTCAGTATTGGAAGAAACAGGTTACATTTTGGCCCAACAAGTGGCATTTACCGGATTGAGCGTTTTGGCAAATAAAGAAAATATGTATGGGCATCTTATCGTTGGATGTTTCGATTTGTTTTTTTCGTATGCAGGAATGCAAAATGGATTTCATAAAGAACTGAAGTCTCAGCAAATCGGATACTATTTACTCTCTGCAGGTTTTGCTGCGAAGGCGGCGTACACCATGCATTACGGAAAAGAACATTCAGACAAAACTCGGTTTTGGGCTAACTTTTTGGCATATAATATTTTGGTCTATTCAGGATATTTCCTTGATTCATTGGAGTGAATAGTTTCGGAATAAATGAAAACACCGGGAATGGGAATGGACTACGCAAAAAAGTTTGCTGATTTCAGCCGGAATACGCTGTTTAAAAGTATGGATAACACCCAACAGGAGTTTATCCGATTGATGGGTGAAATGTACGGGCTGACATATCAGGAATTGAGACAAATTACCGAAATAACCATTGATTTCAATATGTGGGGATCATCAACTATTGAAGAACGATGGAAATATTACGAAGTCATCCATCAACCAAAAAATGGCAATGCAAAAAAAGCTATATTGCAGGATATAAAAAACGAATGGCTCACTCTAAAATCGAAGCCATCGATTTATGAACCAGAAACCCCAAAAGTTAAAAGTATTGCCCGAAAAGTAAACGAGAATTCAGGCGAAAATGAAGTGTTTGGGATGTGTCCCGTGGCCTCCGAAAAAACTGTCTGTTGTAACTTACGGACGATTGATGCCGTTCAAGGTTGCGGACTCGGGTGCAGTTACTGTAGTATTCAAACATTTTATGAAGACGGCGCTATAGGAATTGAAATAAATCTGGCAGATAAACTCGGAAAAATTGAATTGGACCCGAGTCAAAATTACCATATTGGATCTGGCCAATCGTCCGATTCACTGGCGATGGGAAATAAAAACGGGATATTGGATGCACAGTTAGATTTTGCAAGAAATAATCCAAATATTATTCTCGAGTTCAAAACAAAAACTAAAAATATTGATCATTTTTTATCAGTTGATCTACCACCGAATGTTTTTGTTTGCTGGTCTCTGAATCCCCAAACCATCATCGATCATGAAGAACATTTTACTACATCACTTCAACAGCGTATTGATGCGGCCCATCGGTTAGCGGAAAGGGGCGTTATTATTGGATTTCATTTCCATCCGATTATTTACTACGATTCATTTGAAAAGGATTATACAGCGATTGTACAAACCATTTTATCTAAATTTTCATCGCATGAAATAGGAATGATTTCTTTTGGAACGTTAACATTTATCAAACCTGCCGTCAAAAGTCTCCGAACTCTCGGTATCTCCAGCAAAGTATTGCAAATCCCCATGGAAGATGCTGCTGGTAAATTTTCCTATTCAATGGATATTAAAGAAAAATTATTTGGGACGGTTTGGAATGCATTTTCCTCTTGGCATAATAAGGTCTTTTTCTATTTTTGTATGGAAGACAAACAGCTCTGGGAATCTGTTATGGGGAAATGTTATAATTCAAATGATGAATTTGAGGATGCGTTGTTTTCTAGTGTGTCGGGTAAAATGACTTCCCGTATCCCTGATCTCTCGTAAAATAAAAAACCCCACATTTCTGTAGGGCTTTTATACTCCGCAAGAATCTTCGTCCTTAGTTCTTTGAGGCGACAACAGTAATACTGTAAATCCCTAAGCCACTTTTATTATATTTTTCCAATTGAATGTCATCTAGAAATGATTTTAGTAAAGCATCAGGTAAAACAATTTCCCTGGATTTTTTTATTTCAATATTAATGAAACCGGCTTTCTTTATTTTATTTAGATAATCATTTTTTTGGAGTGCGCCTGAAACACAACCTGCATACAATTCCGCTGATTTTTTTAATCCACCGGGTATTTCACCTTCAATTACAATATCTGAAACACAAAAATGTGCACCGGGCTTCAATATTCTATAGATTTCACTAAAGGCTTTTTCTTTATCCGGGACAAGGTTTAGAACACAATTACTCACAACCACATTACACATTTTATCATCCAGTGGCAAATCCTCGATATCCCCCTGGATGAATTCAATATTTTTAAATCCTAATTTTGTTTTATTCAGATTTGCTTTTTCAACCATTTCCTGTGTCATATCAATACCAATAACATGCCCACTATTTCCAGTAATTTGTCTTGCGACAAAAACATCATTCCCTGCACCAGAACCCAAATCTACAACGGTATCACCCTCTTTTATGTTTGCAAATTCAGTTGGGATACCGCAACCAAGTTTGAGATCCGCCTCTTCCATATACCCTTCCATTTGGGTATAATCAAGACTAAATGCTGAATAATCCATTTCCGCTGCAGGACTACAACAGGATGGTTTCTGTGTAACAATTTCAGCATATTTTTCTTGTACAATATTTTTTATTTCATTATTTATTTTCATTATTTGTTTTCCTTTATTCAATCAGGTTATTTAACAACAATTGAATGTTGAAAAAAGTTTTATATAAGCATTTTTTGTTTTTTTGACTACATCTTCATTAAGGCAATAACATGTACGCGGACCTTCAATCTCCCCCTTTATCAATTTAACCCTTTTTAACTCTTTCAGGTGCTGGCTGACCGTTGATTGTGATAGTGGAATGCGGTCAACAATCTCTCTTGTAATACAGGTATTGAGTTCGTTTAGGATGCGGAGGATAGTAATTCGCGCAGGATGTGATAACGCTTTGGCTATATCGGCTAATTCGTTGTCAGATGGATTAAAGGTCTCTGTTTTTGCAAGTGACATTATTACTCCCTATTCTTATATCGTGAATATACGATGATAGAACGTAAAACTGCAAATATTATAATCTAGTGATAGAGTAAATCGTTGCAAAAGAAAAAAGGGATTATAAAAAATAAAAACCCCGCAACTGCGAGGCTTTTTGCTCCCCTTGCGTTACGCAGTCAATTACAAAAAACAGAGAATTTGTAGAGAGAATTGATCCTTTTCCTTCATCAATTGGTAACTGGACCTAGTATAAAAAAGTGTACATTGAGTTAAGCAACTTTTTAATTTAGATAAGTTAAAAGGGATCAATATGGAAAATAAACGAATACGAAAGACGTATGATAGAGATTTTAAAGTATCAGTCATGAAGTTGATATTAGAAAAGCATCAAAGTGTATCCAAGGTGTCCAGAGATCTGGGCGTAAGTCAGAATACATTGCATTTATGGAAA